>JAZNYL010000051.1:0-25356 GCA_045594445.1 Eubacteriales bacterium | reverse complement strand
TTGGGATAGGTGGTTGTCTTCCTAAGACCGCTTGGCCTCCGACTTGCCCCATGGGGCTGACGAATTAGCAAAAAATTAACACGGAGATTGTATCAAAATCAATCTCCGTGTCCGTTTTTTTTCAAAAAAGATACCAACCGTAGGAGGCGGAGTCCTCGACGCCCCGGGTAGGCACATGGAACTTATTGCATTGCGAAAAATTTTGTTTATGTAGGATGGGGCGTCGGGGACGTCGCCCCCTACAGCTGTTTTTATGCGTATCTCAGTTTATTGTTTTGACAGAAACGGGTATGATTCATCCCCATTTCTTCGCTAATTCTTCAGCCCCATAGAGCTATCCTTTTTGCTTGTGCAACCTGCGATTGTTTCCCCATCTCTCGTCGGTTGATTGACAAAGTGCGTGATCCATGATATAATGAGCACAGAAAGGGGAGTGAGGTTATGATTTACGTAAGAAAGCTCATACTGCCAAGCGAGCTTGCCGAGATAGAATTTATCAAGCTGGAAAAGCGCACCTGCTTCCATACCTTCTACCCCTTCAAGATTTTTCCCGACAAGGGCTTGCGCGAGGTCAGCTTTGACGCCGTGACCATGTTCTACGGCGGAAACGGATCGGGAAAGAGCACGCTGCTCAATCTCATTGCGCGCAAATTGGGTGCTGCGCGCTATTCCGAATTCAACGACGCGCCCTTTTTTGATACCTTTGCGGATATGTGCTACCTCGAATACGCCAAGCGGCCGCGCGCATCCTTTGTGCTTAGTAGCGACGACGTGTTTGATTACGCGCTCAGCGCACGCGCCGTCAACGAGGGCATCGATGACAAACGCAATCAGCTGCTTGACAAGTACGTTTCGGTGCATGGACAGGTGATGCAAGGGGATCCCGAAGTGGGCAGGCTGCACGGACTTGACGACTACGAACGGTGGCGCGAGGTGCGAGAGATCCTCTCGCCTAAAAAAACGCAATCGGCTTATATCAAAAAACGCGTCGCGCAGGACATCGACCTTTGCTCCAACGGCGAGACCGCCATGCGGTATTTTCTTGACCGTATCGAAGAGAACGCGGTGTATCTGCTGGACGAGCCCGAAAACAGCCTCTCGATCGAGTATCAGATCGAGCTTGCGGCCTACGTTGCGGCCACCGCGCGAGCGGGGAATTGCCAGTTTATTATCGCCACGCACTCGCCCGTCTTTTTGTCCATGCAGGGTGCGAAAATCTACGATCTGGACGCATATCCCGCCTCGGTCAGCAAATGGACTGAGCTGCCAAACGTGCGCAAATACTTTGATTTCTTTATGGAGCACAGAGAGGAATTTGACTAAGACAAGCCCCGATTTCGATCGAGGCTTTCTTTTTGAAAAAACTTTTTGGAAGACTTGTCCCCAAATCGGGAAGATCCACACTATATGGGTGAAGGGAGGCGAGAGGATGCAAAGCATGCATGAGCGATTGATGACCAATTTTTGCGAGAACTACATGGAAAAGGTGTTTTATTTCTGTCTGAGAAAGACGGGAAATGAGAACAGCTCACAGGATCTGACGCAGGACATTGCACTGCAGGTGATGTCGGCGTTGCACGCGGGCACCGTTCCCGAGCATTTTTCCGCATGGGTTTGGCAGATCGCCAAAAACCGTTATGCTGCATGGGCGGACGCCAAGCGCAGGGAGCGAGAGTCGGTGACCGGTGCCGACGTTTCTAATTGCGAGATCGAGGATGAGAGCGAAAATTTGCTTGCGCAAACCATTAAAGCCGAGCAGCTTGCGATTTTGCGTAGGGAGCTTGCGTTTATCAAAAGCGAGTATCGCAATATCGTCGTGGCGTACTACATGCAAAACAAGAGCATCAAGGACATTGCTCTTGCAAATTCTCTCTCGTGCGAGGTCGTCAAAAAGCGGCTGCAGCGCGCCCGAAAAATATTGAAGGAAGGTATGGATATGGCAAGAGAATTTGGAGTCAGAAGCTACAGGCCCGAGAAAATCGCGTATTCGTTCAACGTTTCCAAGCCCGGAGTGAATCATCAACCCTACAGTATCAACTGGTATGCCCACAGAATGTATCAGAACATCGCATTGGAGGCTTACGCCAACCCCAGCACGGCAGAGGCGCTGGCATTGGAGCTTGGTGTGGCGCTGCCTTATATGGAGGACGAGCTGGAGTATCTTACCCGCGAGACCTTTTTGACCAAGCAGGACGGTAAATATCAGACCGCTTTTCCCATCATCAGCGCAGCGACGCAGCTCAAGGTACACGCCGCGCAGCTGAGTGCCGCACCCGAAATCACCAAGGCGCTCATTGATTTTACCGAGTTCTTGAACAAAGCCCTGACCACGCAGGGTTATGCATATTACGGCACGTATTCTGATTACGAAAGCGCGAAATGGTCACTTTTGATGCTGGCGTACGATTCGTTAATGCATCATGCAGCTCGCGTGTATCCCAATTTTACCGAGCGCCCCGAGGGCGGCTTTTGGGATATGATCGGCTATGAATTATGCCGTGAAGCAAGCGAGCCCTGCTTTGTGGGCAATCACGGCAGCGGATACGGCTTTCAGCAGTTCCGCTATGAGTTTGACGGCATCTGCGACCAAACGCCCCCTTATCTGAGCGAGGAGCAGGCAAGCGTGCTGCGCGGATACGTCACGGGCGAGATTCCTGCAAATTCCGAGCAGCTCGCGGCACAGCTGGCAGAGTTTGGTTATTTGCGAGAAGAGAATGGCGCATATGTACCCACCATTCTGGTGCTTGATTGGGAGGAGATCAAAAAGCAGGTCAAGGCTCTGGATCGCAAGACGCTTGAAACACTCGAGGTGCTTGCCGAGGCGGCACGCATCAAGCTCAAGGATCTGTATGACAAGATCTATGAGCTCGTCAAGTCCGATCTGCCTGCAGTGTTCGCGGATAACACGCATCAGATCAACACCGCTGTGGAATCCGGATATTTTGCGCGTGGCTACGTCATGCAGCAGGCGTTGCACATGGACTATCTACAGCCTGCTTGCAAGGTCAGCAAGACCATCGGTGCACATTTATATGTATGAATTTGGGGCTATCTCTTTTTGAGGTAGCCCTTTTTGGCGCTTTCTCTTGATTTCCTGCAGGATATCGGCTATAATAAAAGCATAGAACTCCTGAGGAGGGCAATATGGGACTTGAGTATTCACCCTTTACGATAGGCTGCGGAGTGCGCGGCGAGAAAAATCTGATCACCGACGTGCCGGGGGTGCTGGTTGGGCACGTAACTCTGCACAAGGGCGACAATATCCGCACGGGTGTGACCTGCATCAAGCCCCACGGCGGAAATTTGTTTGCGGACAAGGTCATGGCTGCGTCGTTCGTGTTCAATGGCTACGGCAAAACGGCGGGACTTGTGCAGGTGGACGAGCTTGGCACGATTGAGACGCCCATCATTCTGACCAATACGCTCAGCGTTGGCACGGCTATGACGGCTACGGTCAGATATATGATGGAGCAAAACCCCGATATCGGCGGCTGCGCGGGCACGGTCAATGCGCTCGTGGCTGAGTGCAACGACGGATCCTTGAACGACATCCGCGGCCTGCACGTGACCGAGGCGCACGTCAGAGAAGCCATTGATACATGCGCGGACACCTTCGAGGAAGGCGCAGTCGGCGCGGGTACGGGCATGTGCTGCCTTGGCTTTAAGGGCGGCATCGGCTCGGCTTCGAGAATTGCGAGCATTGGCGGGCAAAATTATACGGTGGGCGCGCTTGTGCTTGCCAATTTTGGCAGCAGGGGAAGGCTGATGATCGACGGCAGACAGATTGGCCGTGAAATTGCCGAACGCGACACCGCTGCGGACAAGGGTTCGATCATCATGATCGTCGCCACCGACGCGCCGCTCTCGGAGCGTCAGCTGCGTCGCGTGGCCAAGCGCGCGGGCGTCGGCCTTTCGCGCACAGGCTCTTATATGGGCAACGGCAGCGGTGACGTGGCCATTGCGTTTACTACCGCAAACCGCGTGCCGCACGCGACCGAGAAGGCCGTGCAGCATTTTGACTCGCTGCATGATAACTTTATTGATCCCATCTTTGACATGACAGCTGAGGCCGTGGAGGAGGCCATTGTCAGCGCGCTGTGGCATGCAAAGACCACCACGGGCAAGGACGGCGCCTGCGTGCGCGGCTTGCGCGAGGTATGGGAAGAGATGCAAAAGGGCGATTCTATTGATCAATCAATAAGCGAATGCTGATGAAGCGGGCGATCGCTGATCGCCCCTACAACTGTTTGTGTTATGATTTGGCTTTTTCAAAATCACAACGGACAATAGCGTAGGGGCGATCAGTGATCGCCCGCCCTTTATTTACAATGTTTAGTGATGGTGATGATGCGTATGCACCTGCTTGACGCTCTCATGAATTCCGCATTCCTGTCTGCAGCAGACCTCGTCCGATCTCTCCAGCTCCAGCGTGGCGTGTGCGATCCCGTGCTCGCAAAGCTCTTGACGAATCAGGTGTTTGATCGTGGCGGGATCCCCATCGGTGACAACGTGCATGGATGCCGTACAGGTCACGCCGTCCAAAGAATGCACGTGTACGTGATGCACGCCAAGTACCCCCGGTACATGCTGCACGTGTTCGACAATTTCTTCCACCGAAACGCCGCTCGGCACCTTGTGCAAAAGCAGGGCAAGGATTTGCTGCAAGCCCTTACAAGCCTGGATCAGAATAAAGACCGCCACGCCGATCGAGAGCAGGGGATCCAGCCAATAAAAATTGGTAAAGCGCATGACCACAGCACCGATCAGCACCACGATCCAGCCAAGCACGTCCTCCAGCATATGCAGATTGACCGCCTTTTGGTTGAGCGACTCTCCGTGGTGCGTCAGAAGTGCCGCAAGCAAATTGATCAGAACGCCGATGATGGCGAACAGGATCATGCCGTCGTAATGGATCTCAGTGGGATAAAACAGCTTGTGCACCGAGCTTGCGATGACCACAACCGAGCCGACCAACAGCACGCACGAGGTGATAAGTCCACCCAAAACCGAGTAGCCGACGTACCCGTAGGTATAGGTCTCATCCGGCTTTTTCTTGCTTTTTCGCTCTAAAAAATAGGCAAGGCCGATGCTGAGCGCGTCGCCGAGGTCGTGCACCGCGTCGGATGAAATGGCCAC
This sequence comes from Eubacteriales bacterium, assembly GCA_045594445.1. Taxonomy (GTDB): domain Bacteria; phylum Bacillota; class Clostridia; order Oscillospirales; family CAG-272; genus SVQP01. The sequence goes on along the minus strand of JAZNYL010000051.1, from coordinate 20,220 downwards.
GCTGCCGCTGAGCATGCCGCCAAAGAATTCGAAAATGGAAAACCCTAAATTGAGCGCAAAGGCCAAGAGAATTTTTCTGTCGCTTTTCATATGTCCTCCGTTGACAAATTTTGTCATTTAGCATATAATATATTCAATACCGAACACACCGTTCGATACTATTATATGGAAATCGGGCAGGGAATGCAACATATGAATGCCCACGGATGTTCGATACCGAACAAAACAACAAAAATGTATGGAGTTTATATGGACAGAAGGCAGAGAAAAACCAGAGAGGCGATTTTCGGCGCGTTTATTGCGCTGCTTGCTAAGAAAAGCTTTGATCATATCACGGTTGGTGAGATTATTGACGGGGCAGACGTGGGCAGAGCCACCTTTTACGCGCATTTTGAGACCAAGGACGAGCTGCTGCGCGCGCTTTGTGCAGAGCTTTTTGATCACGTGTTTGAGTCTGCCTTGGGCGACGAGCGCGCGCACTCGCACATTTTTGATTGCCAAGCCCCCGATTCGGTGTTTTTGCACCTCTTGCAGCATTTGCAAAAGAATGACAATCATATCCTGCAGCTGCTGTCCTGCCCCAATAACGAGCTGTTTTTGCGCTATTTCAAGGATGGCTTGCGCGCGTTGATCCAAAGGGAGCAGGCACAGCTTGGGCTTTGTAAGCCAGCGCAGCTGCCCGACGACTTTTGGGTCAACCATGTGACCGCCACGTTTGTGGAAACCATCCGCTGGTGGGTCAGCCACGGCATGAAGCAATCACCACAGACCGTTGCGCAGTACTTTTTGGCAGTGGTGTGAAAAATTAAAAGTGAGCCCCATGGGGCTCACTTTTTTATATCAGCACTTCTTGATCAATCTCATGAAAAACTCGACCGAATGGGCAAGGGTTTCCAGTCTGATCTTTTCGTTGTTACCGTGAATGGTAGCGCGCTCTGCGCTTGTCAGATCCATGGCGGAGAAGCGGTAGACGCGATCGGAAATGCGGCCCCAATGGCGGCAGTCCGAGCATTGCACCATGAGATAGGGCGAGACGATGCAGCCCTTCCAGGTGGACGCCACCGCGCTTGCCACCTTATCCCAGCCCGCGCAATCGGTGCGCGAGATGCGGCTGGGGTTCATGCCGTGCAGGCAGGTGACCTCGACGTTTTCGTCCTTGACCGTCTTTTTGATATAGGCAAGTGCCGAGTCCATGTCATCCGCGGGATTGAGGCGGATGTTGGATACCAGCGACGCCTCGGGCGGGATGACGTTGGAGGCCGAAGAGCCCTGCATCTGGGTAAAGGCGACCGTGGTGCGCATGAGCGCATTGAGCTCGCCGCCGCCCTTTTTGCAGATCATGTCCAGCACGGGCAAAAACAGACGGATATTGGCGAAAATGACCTTGTAAACCAAGGAGGAATGACGGCCCAGCGTGTCAAACATCTTGGCCGCGGGGGGTGTCAGCTTTGCCTTGAAGGGGTGACTTACCATGCGCACGCAGGCCTTTGAGAGGCGATCAACGGGCGCGCCCGGCTTGGGCGCGGAGGCATGTCCGCCGCCAGATTTGACGGTATACTTGATATCCATCATGCCTTTTTCGGCAATGCCGATCATACCGCAGGGGGCCTTGACACCGGGGAATACGTTCTCAACCACGGCACCGCCCTCGTCCAGCACGAATGCGGGCTCGATCTTGTTCTGCTCAAAGTAATCGACAATGTGCACAGCACCCTTGCCGTTGACCTCCTCGCCGCCCGAAAACGCGAAATATACGTCGCATTCGGGGGTGAAGCCTTGGGAGATCAGCGTATCGGCCGCAAACAGAATGCCGTTGAAGGTGACCTTGGTGTCAAGCGTTCCGCGTCCCCAAACGCATCCGTCCTTGAGAATGGCCTCGAATGCAGGCACGTCCCAGGCGTCCTCGTTGACCGGCACAACGTCGTAGTGCGCCATCAGCACGGCGGGATTGCCGTCTGTCTTGCCCTTCCAATGGAACAGCAGGCCGCGATCGGGCATGCGCTGCATGGTGCAGGTGGCAAAAACGTTTGGATAAAGAGAGGGAAGAGAGTCGATCAGCTTTTCAAACTCCGCGTCGTTCTCAAGCGAGGGGTCGCGGTAGGAGACCGTCTTGCAACGCACAAGCGTGCGAAGCGACTCGGTAGCGCGCTCGTGGTCAAATTCCACGGGTGTTTGGTCCACGGGCGGCTGTGCCTTGGGTTTGAACGCCAGCGCGCGGATCAGAATGACTGCAAGAAAAATCACGATGATTGCAACGATCGGAATGGCCCACATAGATCAAAGCGCTCCTTTCTTGTAAAGGATTCTTGCGTAGATCACAGTCACGATCACGCCCACGGGTACCATAATGCCCACCGTGCCTGCATTGAGCGCGGGGATGAAGATGAACAGTACCAGCATGAGAATAACGGGTGCGATAGAGAGCTTGAGGTTCTTGGAAATGAATACGACTGCCAGACCGCCGAACAGCGCAGGCAGGATCATATCAAACGCGGGCGCGAGCACGGGCGCTTCCAGCACGGGAGTCAGCGGTACGATGCAAACAACGCCAAGAATAATGATCAGCGTGGTGACGATACTGGAGGCAGCAATGGCGATGGTGGAAATGACCTCGCCCTCCTCGTCGCTTGCCTTGACGCCTGCGCGCTCCATAGCGTCGATGGCGCAGGGCAGCTTTAAGTTGGAAATGTTACCCGTGATAAAGGAGAGGTAGGTGCCGCCTGCACCAAGCATGGGCACGTAGGTAAAGATCTCAACGATACCGACCGCCCAGTACATGGGAGCGGTGGCGATGACGCCCTTGAGCAGCACGCTCCAGTTGGGGAACACACCAAAGATCAGGGAAAGTGCTATGGGGAAAAGCAGCAGGACGATGCCCACAATAATGCCCCAAATGCGTCCGTAATGGTGGACGCTATCCATATAAGACATTGTTTTCTTCATAATTCACCTCATCCAAGTAATGCAGTAAAGGGAATGGCGCTGGCCATGCCTGCAACCAGGCTGACAGGCAGCGCGTAATCGGTCAGCCAACGGATCTTGGACTTGGTGGCAATCAAGCCAAGCACTGCCATGACCATGGCCGAAACCGCCATGACGCACACGGGGATCAGTCCCGAGGTGTCGCCCTTGATGATCAGCCCCACATCGCAGAATACGTAGCCCAGGAATGCCGAGATCATACCAAGGAACATGGCGTTATTGAAGATCTCGCCCCATTTTTTGTCCTTCATGCCGATCTTGGACATGCCGCTCTGCAGCTTTTTGGTGACAAAGGGAACGAATACAAGACCCGCACCGATGCCCACGGTCATGACCCAGGCAATGGTGATAAAGATAGAAGGATCGGTGACAAGCTCGCTCATGGTCTGTCCTGCAGCCTCGATGGCGTTGCCTGCAGCAACGGTCTCATAGGTGATGGAACCGATGACCGAAAGTCGCAGCCAGGGGAGCGCAAGACCAAGGCTCTTGGAAAGCGCGACCACGCCGACTAAGATCGCAACTGCGGGTGCGATGGTGAAAAGCGCTGCCGAGGTGATGGTCTTGGTCACGGTGCCTTTTGCGATGCCGAGCTCCTTGGCTCTTTTGACCGCGCGCACTAAGAAAAAGACGGATTGTGCCAATACCAGCGCGATAATGGCACCCACCATGATAAAGATTATGGGATGATTGACGCTGAATTCCATAAAATACCTCCGTATGGGTGATATCTTATTGTAGCATAGGGAAAATGATTTTGCAAGTCATTTTAGCAAGATAAAGCAATTTCTGCATTCGATTATCTTGCAAAGAGTATGGGCTTATGCTATAATGGTGGCATAATGTTGACGGAGGTGCTTATGTCTTATCCGAAATTGCCGCCCGTGCGCCCCGAGGCGCACATGGAGTTCCCGCATTTCCCAAGCCGCTTTCATGCGGCTGTGTTCCGTTTGTGGGAGACCGTGCCCGCAGAGCGCATCGCGCTTGCGCTGGAGCTGCCGATCTCTGCCGTTTTGCAAGCGGCTGACGAGATGGGGCTGCCCGCACAAAAGGTCAACCCCGCATGGCAGACGCGCGGCTATATCACCACCATCCGAAATGCTTGGCATCTCCTGCCTTATGAAAACTTACTGCTTTTGCTTGATTGGAGCGAGGAAAGACTGGCAAGTGCGCTCAAGGAGGACGACTTTTTCGGTGAAAAGCTGGGCGGCTACAAGCCTTATTGCGAGAAGATCGAGCTGCCCGTGCTTAACAAGGAGCAAAAGGTGCAGCTTTCTCGCATCAAGGCGATTGTCAAGCAGCACTTTTCGGGCATTTTTGATGGCAAGCCTCCGTTTGCGTTTTTTGAAGGGGGCAAGCAGGGAAGCGATGTGCAGAGCACGGACAGACTGCGCCTGATCTATTCCTATTGTGGGCTTTACGCAACGGCACTTGATGCGGATATTTCGCTCTCTTACCCCGATGAAATGCTGTCTATGTACCGCGAGCTGGGTGTCAACGCCGTGTGGCTGCCTGCTCTGCTGTATCAGCTTGTGCCTTTCCCGTTTGACGAGTCGTATTCCGAAGGTTGGCAGATGCGTCAAGCGCGCTTGCGCGAGCTGATCGCGCGTGCGGCGGCCTACGATATCAAGGTCTATCTGTACCTCAATGAGCCAAGATGCATGCCCAACGCGTTCTTTGAGGCGCATCCCGAGTTGCTTGGTAAGAGAGACGCGGAGTACAGCGCGCTTTGCACGCAGAATCCCGCGGTCATGGCATACCTGCGCTCTGCCGTGCGCACGCTGTGCGAGAGCGTGCCCGGGCTCGGCGGATTTTTCGCCATCACCTGCTCGGAAAATCTGACGCATTGCAAGTCGCGCATGAGCGGCGAGGAATGTCCCGTGTGCCGCGACGTGCCGATTGAGACCTTGGTTGCCGAGGTGCTTTGCGCCATTTGTGAGGAATCGAGCGCGGTTGATCCAAAAATGCGTACCATCGCATGGACATGGGCGTGGGATGATTACATGACCGAGCAGCAGATGCGCGCGTGCATTGATATGCTGCCGCCCGAGATCATCATACAAAGCAACAGCGAGGCCATGCTGGAATTTGAGCGCGGCGGCGTGCATGGATGCGTGCGCGATTACAGCATTTCAATCCCCGGTCCCGCACCGCTTGCAAAGAGCGTGTGGGAGTATGCAAAAGCGCGCGGCCACCAAGTATCGGCTAAGGTGCAGGTCAATTCCAGCTGGGAGTGCAGCACCTTACCGTACTTGCCCGTGTTTGACTTGATCCGCGAGCACATGATGGGGCTCCGCTTGGCAGGCGTGGAGCATCTGATGCTTTCCTGGACGCTTGGGGGATATCCCTCGATCAGCCTCAAAATCGCATCCGAGTGTCTGAAAGATCCCTCCGAGCAAGCGTATTTTTCGCTTCTGACGCATGAGTTTGGCGAGTGGGCAAATACCGTGAGGAAGGCCTCCCGGGCCTTCTCCGAGGCTTTTTCTGCCTTTCCGTTTGATGTGCGCAGCCTTTACTACGGCCCGCAGAACGCAGGCCCCTCCAATCTGCTTTATGCAAGCCCGAGCAGCTTTCCCGTGACCATGACCTGCTACTCCTACGACGCGCTGGACTCCTGGCGTGCGATCTATCCGCGCGAGGTGTATGCCGAGCAATGGCGCATGCTCAGCGAGGGCTGGAGCGCGGGAGTTGCCTTGCTTGAAGGCATGCCCGATTGCGAATATTTGCAAATGGCCGAGGCGGCTGACGCCATCTTTGCCTCATGCTATGCCCAAGTGCGCTTTATCATAGCGCGGGAGCAGGGAGATACCGAAACCATGCGCAAGATCGCAGCCGAGGAGCAGCAAAACGCGCTTGACTTGTACGTCCTGATGCAAAAAAATCCCCGCATCGGCTACGAGGCGGCGAATCATTATTATTACAATAAGGGAATGCTGGCAGAAAAGGTGATATCCTGTGCACAGATTGCAGATTGGAATCTTTGATTTGTCGTAGGGGAGGAATATTTGCAAGCAAATTCATCCTCCCGCACGAAAGCGATTTGTTTTTTGTGATACCCAAACAGCCATCCAAATTCAATGCGTGCGGGAGGATGAATTTGCTTGCAAATATTCCTCCCCTACGTTTGTTTTCATTGAAAAAAGAGACCGTCCCAAGGACGGTCGCTTTTAAATTGTTTACTTGTCTTTTCTCTTTGCAACGGCTCTCTGGATCAGCTTGACGATCTCGACTACGGGGATCATAGTCAGGCCAAGGCCGATTGCGATAGCGTATTCCACAACGCCAACCGAAGCAAAGCCGAATGCGTTTGCCAGGAAGGGGATCTCGCAAACAAGCGTGGTTGCAAGCAGCGCGCCTGCGCCTGCCAGCCACAGTACCCAGTTCTGAGAGGGCAGTCTGAAGATGCTGCCGCGCTGAGAACGCATGTTGAAGCTGTGGAAGATCTCTGCCATGGACATGGTCAAAAAGGCCATGGTCATGCCGTGGTCGCCGTTTGCGGCGTCGCCTGCGATCGCGTGACCGATGAAGTAGGATGCAAGAGTCAGGATCGAAACCAGCACACCCTGATACAGAATGTCTACGCCCATGCCGCCTGCAAATACGCCTGCCTTTGCATCTCTGGGCTTACGGTTCATGATGTCGGGCTCAGCCTTTTCCATACCGAGTGCAAGTGCAGGGAAGCAGTCGGTCACGAGGTTGATCCAAAGCAGGTGTACGGGCTCGAGAATGGTAAAGCCGAGCAGGGTTGCGGTGAAGATTGAGATAACCTCACTCATGTTGGAGCCGAGCAGGAACTGGATTGCCTTACGGATGTTGTCGTAAATACGGCGGCCTTCCTCAACTGCACCAACGATGGTTGCAAAGTTGTCGTCGGTCAGCACCATGTCTGCTACGTTCTTGGTAACGTCGGTACCGGTGATACCCATACCAACGCCAATGTCTGCGGATTTGATCGAGGGAGCGTCGTTGACGCCGTCACCGGTCATAGCCGTGACGTAGCCTGCCTTACGCCAAGCGTTGACGATTCTGGTCTTGTGCTCGGGCTGTACGCGCGCGTAAACGCTGATGTTCATGAACTTGGACTCAAATTCTGCGTCGTCCATGTCGTTGAGCTGTGCGCCGGTGATCGCGTAGGTTTCCTCGGTGATAATGCCAAGCTCCTTGGCGATTGCCACTGCGGTGTCAACGTGGTCACCCGTGATCATGATGGGACGGATGCCTGCGCCGCGGCACTGTACGATTGCGTCCTTAACCTCGGGACGAACGGGGTCGATCATACCGCAAAGGCCAACGAAGCAAAGGTCGGTTTCAAGGTAATCAGCCTCGAAGTTGTCGGGCTGAGCATCCCATACGCGCTCGGAGCAAGCCAGCACGCGCAACGCCTTGTCTGCCATAGCCTTGTTTGCTGCGAGAATGGAGCTCTTATATTCCTCGGTCATGGGAACGGCTACGCCGTCCTTGAGATAGTGGGTGCACTTGCCGATGACCACGTCGGGTGCGCCCTTGGTGTACTGAACGGTCTTGTTGTCCATGGTGTGCACGGTGGACATCATCTTTCTGCCCGAGTCAAAGGGAGCTTCACCGCATCTGGGAGCGCTTGCCTTGAGGTCATACTTCTTCATGCCAAGCTTGTCGGCCCAAACGACCAATGCAGCCTCAGTGGGCTCACCGGTCACGTTGCCGTCGTGGTCAAGCTCTGCGTCGCAGCAGAGTGCCATCGCCTTGGCAATATATTGCTCGTTGTCGCCAAAGTGGTCAACAACGGTCATCTTGTTCTGCGTCAGCGTACCCGTCTTATCCGAGCAGATGATCTGCGCGCAGCCCAGCGTCTCAACGGCGGTCAGGCGGCGGATGATGGCGTTACGCTTGGACATATTGGTGACACCGATCGAAAGCACGACGGTCACGACTGCTGCAAGACCCTCGGGAATTGCGGCAACCGCCAGGGAAACGGCGACCATGAAGGAGGGGAGAATGGTGTCTGCAAAGCTGAAGTTACCCGCACGGATCAGCTGCACACCGAAGACGACCACGCAGATGCCAAGCACCAGCCAGGTCAGGATCTTGGAAAGCTGAGCGAGCTTGAGCTGCAGGGGAGTCTGGCCCTCTTCAGCCTCGGAGAGCGCGCCTGCGATCTTACCCATCTCGGTTTCCATGCCCGTCGCGGTCACCACTGCGGTGCCGCGGCCGTAAACCACGGTCGAGCCCATGTAGAGCATGTTCTTGCGGTCGCCCAGAGGTACGTCCTTTTCGCCTTCCTTGAGGTAAATGGTGTCAATAAACTTGGTAACGGGAACCGACTCACCGGTCAGAGCAGCCTCTTCCACCTTCAAAGACGCGTTTTCAAGGATTCTTGCGTCTGCGGGAACAGCGTCACCTGCTTCAAGCAGAATGATATCGCCCACGACCAGATCCTCGCTGTGGATGATCTGCACCTTGCCGTCACGCAGCACCTTAGAGGTAGCGGCGGACATTTCCTGCAAAGCCTCGATCGCCTTTTCAGCCTTGCTTTCCTGGTATACGCCAAGAACTGCGTTGATGATCACGACTGCAAGGATGATGATCACGTCGGTAAAGCCTTCGTTCTCAACAAATGCCAGTACACCGGAAATGGCTGCAGCAACCAGCAGAATGATGATCATGGGATCGGCCAGCTGCTCCAAGAATCTGCGGATGATGGATTTGCCCTTAGCGGCAGCAAGCTTGTTCTTGCCGTTTGCCTCAAGTCGCTTTTGCGCTTCTGCCGAGGTCAAGCCCTCAGCATTTGCACCAAGCTCGTCAAGGACCGCCTCTTTGTCTGTGCAATAAAACTTCATTGCATTTCCTCCTGAAATTTTGTTATTATATTTTATTATTTTACCCGAAAAAAAGAGACCTATCTGCAAAACAAACAGATAAGTCTCGTCATTTAAGATGAAACCAGGAAAATCCTTGCTGTTGACTTCATCACACTCTCGTGCCGACTACTCCCTTATAAAACGGAGAACAGTACTAAGTATTATAAATATTAACCTTACATATTATAAGAACCAATTGTGAACAAATGCTGAACTGTTTTGAAAAAATATGGAAATTTTGCCATTGCGCCAAAACTTTTTTCAAATAATTGCGACTATACGGACCAAGGGCAAAATCCTTTGTTGCATTCGGGAGTGGAATGTGATATAATGAACTATCGAAACCGTAAAAGAAACCGAGGTAGAAAACGATGCTTTCTTTTGAATGTGATTATAATATCGGCGCGCACCCGCTGGTGCTGCAAAAGCTGATCGAAACCAACATGACGCCGCAGCCGGGCTACGGTGAGGATGAATACAGTGCGTCGGCAAAGCAAAAGATCAAGGCCGCCTGCGACAGAGAAGGGCTTGACGTGCATTTCCTGGCGGGCGGCACGCAGACCAACCGCATCGTCATTGATTCCATGCTGCATCCCGTCCAAGGCGTGATTGCCGCAACGACCGGACACGTGGCAGCCCACGAGGCGGGTGCGATCGAAGCATCGGGGCATAAGGTGCTGACCGTCCCCGGGCATGACGGCAAGGTGCAGGCTGACGAGGTTGAGGCTCTGATCAAGGCCTTTTACAAGGACGCAAGCTATACGCACATGGTTTTCCCCGGTATGCTGTATATCTCGCATCCCACCGAATACGGCACGCTGTATACTAAGGCCGAGCTGACCGCGCTTTCAGAGGTCTGCCGCGCCTACAAGATCCCGCTGCTCGTGGATGGCGCACGCCTTGGCTACGGACTGATGAGTAAGCAGACAGACGTTACGCTTGGCGATCTTTGCGATCTTTGCGACGTGTTTTACATAGGCGGCACCAAGGTCGGTGCGCTTTGCGGTGAGGCGGTCGTGTTTACGCATGGCAATACCCCCGCGCATTTCTTTACCTTTATCAAGCAAAACGGTGCGCTACTTGCCAAGGGCAGACTGATCGGTGCACAGTTTGATGCGCTCTTTACCGACAACCTTTACTTCGAGCTGGGGCAGAATGCCATTGAAATGGCCGAGGAACTCAAATCCATCTGCGCCGCCAAGGGATACAAGACCTATCTGGATTCTCCCACCAATCAGCAGTTCTTTGTGCTGGAGAACGATAAGTGCGCAGAGCTCTCCAAGCACGTGCGCTTCTCGGAATGGGAAAGACCCGACGAGCAGCATACCGTCATACGTCTTGCCACCAGCTGGGGCACCACGCGCGAGGACCTTGCCGCACTTGCAGAGGTGCTGTGATGGAGTTTAGATGCAATTTGCTTTAAGAATATTTTTCATAATAATAAGGTTACTATGAAAAGCCACACCTCGAGTGTCATCCTGAGCGAAGGTTGCGTAGCAACCGAGTCGAAGTTTTGCATAGCGTAGCCTAAGCGGAGCGACGCAAAACCGCGAGCGCAACGTATGGCAGCGCGAAGCGGGATCTGCGTAGGGCTCTGACACGCCGCCAGCAGGAGTTACATTTGATTGTGATTGATGAGGGCATTGTAATCTGTCCATCGGTAGGGGCTGACGTCCTCGACAGCCCGTCCCTGTAGCAACATTTTTTGTAGGGACAGGCGTCCTCGACTGTCCACACCTCCCGAAAGAAACTTTTTGTCTGCCCGGGCTGTCGAGGACGTCAGCCCCTACGAAGAAATAACAGTAAAATTTCCCGAAAGGAAGATGCTATGCTCACATATCACGTTTACCGCCCCGAAGAGGGCATGACCGAGGGCGGAAAGGCCCTTGCCTGCATGCTCGAGAACGAATTCCCGGGGAAATCCTATGCCGAGGTCATGCGACTTCGTGTGGCGGGGGCATTGACCGATGCGTGCACCGACACGTATTTTTTAGCGCTGGACGGCGATGTGTGCGTCAGCCGTCTTTGGAACGGCTGGGGCAGGCACGAGGGTGCGATCGGCAATTTCGGCAATTTCCTGACCTTGGAGCAATATCGCGGGCAGGGAATCGGCACGCGGCTATTGGAAGAGTGGTATGCCGATCTGCAAGCGCGCGACGACAAGCCGCTTGCGCTGTTTTGCACCTCTGCGCCCAAAGCCGCACGCATGTACGAGGCATACGGCATGCGCCCCATTGTAAAGGGTACGGATTACGGCCCATCCTACATGCCGCTTGGCGACAGTCCCGCAGATTTCGAGGCGTTTTGTGATGCGTACTATCAGCCCACGAGCGCATTGACTGCCAAGCCTGCGACCTTTGCGTGGCGACATGAGATCGACCTCTTGCTCAAGTTCGCGCTTATGCAAAGGGGATTGCCGTTTGGATTTGAGGGCATGCCGACGCTGGAACAGGCCCTTTTGAGTGCGCCCGAAAAAACCGCGCTGCTGTTTACGGACGGCGGCAGATGCGTTGGTTGGCGATATGACGGCACGGCACAGATTTATCCAAGCTATTTGGGAATTGAATTATCATAATTTGAAAGGCTGCCGCGAGGCAGCCTTTTTTGCCGGACTTTTGCGAAAGATTGTCTTTGTTTGATTTTTTTCCTTTTTCCATTGACTCCCTTACGCAATTATGTTATAATTTTCCCGATTGTATTGACCCGAAAGGAAGACCCTATTATGCAAAGATCCTACCGCCGCACGGTTGCGGCCTGCTACAGCGTCAACGTGACCATGAGTGTGATCGGCAACCTGCCGCCGCTTTTGTTTCTGACCTTCCATGAAATGTACGGCATCTCGTATTCGCTGCTTGGCACGCTGGTGCTGATCAATTTTTTTACCCAGCTGACCGTAGATTTGATCTTTTCATTCTTTTCCCATAAGTTCAACATTCCGCTGACCGTACGTCTGACGCCCGTGATCGCGATCGTCGGCCTTTTGCTGACAGCGGCAGCCCCCGTGCTGTTTCCGAACGCCGTGTATCTGGGCTTGGTGCTTGGCACGGTTGTCTCCTGTGCTGCCTCGGGGCTTTGTGAGGTGCTGATCAGCCCGGTCATTGCCGCCATTCCTGCCGAGAACCCTGATCACGAAATGAGCAAGCTGCACTCGGTGTACGCTTGGGGCGTTGTGGGCATGGTGGTGGTTGCCACTGCTTTTTTGCTGCTTGTGGGCAGCGAGCATTGGCAATGGCTGACGCTTCTGATGACGCTTGTGCCCATCACGGCGGCTATTCTGTTTGCAGGCGCACCCATTCCGCCCATGCAGACACCCGAAAAGACCTCGGGTGCGGTCAAGTTCTTAAGGGACAAGACGGTTTGGCTTTGCATTTTGGCCATCTTTTTGGGCGGTGCTGCCGAGTGCACCATGGCGCAATGGGCATCGGGCTATCTCGAGCAGGCACTCGGACTTCCTAAAGTGCTTGGTGATTTGCTTGGCGTGGCTCTTTTCGCGGTTGCGCTGGGCTTTGGCAGAAGCCTGTTTTCCAAGATCGGCAAGTATCCGTCCCGCGCTATCCTTTGGGGTGCTGTCGGTGCGACGACCTGCTATCTGATCGCCGCGCTCTCTCCCTTTGCAATAGTTGGCCTTCTTGGCTGTGCCTTTACCGGCTTTTGCGTGTCCATGATGTGGCCGGGCAGCCTTTTGGTGGCATCCGACCGTTTTCCCACGGGCGGCGTGCTGATCTTTGCACTCATGGCCGCGGGCGGTGACATGGGCGCGTCTGTGGGGCCTCAGCTTGTGGGCATGATCACCGACTTTGCCATTCTCAATCCCGCCGTCAGCAATTTTGCAAGCACGCTGGGGCTTGCACCGGAGCAGCTTGGCATGCGCATGGGAATCCTGATCGGTACGCTGTTCCCGCTCTGCGCCATTTTCGTATATGCACATTTCCGTAAACAAGATAAGAAAAAACTCAAGGAGAACCAATCATGAATTTTGCACATAATCCGATATTACCTGAACATATTTTCGTGCCCGACGTGGAGGCACACGTCTGGAACGATGGCCGCATCTACCTGTACGGCTCTTGTGATATCGAGGGGAAAATGCGCTTTTGCAGCCCCATACACCACGTGTATTCCTCGGATGATCTGATCCACTGGGTCGATCACGGCGTGGTATTTTCGCTTGAGGATTCCACCTGGGCAAAGGATTGCGGTGCGCTGTATGCGCCCGACTGCGCATACCGTGACGGTTGGTACTACCTCTATTACTGCGTGCCGGACGGCCGCTGCGGCGTGGCAAAATCCCAGTCTCCCACAGGGCCTTTTGTGGATGTGGGACAGATCGAGGGCGTTTGGGGCATTGATCCTGCCGTGTTTATTGACGACGACGGCCAGGCTTACCTTTACTGGGGACAGCTGACCTGGTGTCACGCGGCAAAGCTCAAGGAGAACATGGTCGAGATCGAGCAGGACACCATCTGCACGCCTCTGACCGTGGAGGAACACGAATTTCACGAGGGCAGCTCGGTCAAAAAGATCAATGGTAAGTATTATTATCTGTTTGCTGATACGCACCGCCACGGGGATCCTGACGGTCCCGACGGCAGGCCCTCCTGCCTTGGCTACGCCGTGTCCGATCACCCCATGCACGGCTTTACTTACGGCGGCGTGATCATTGATAACTTCGGTTGCGATCCCGGCGTGTGGAATAACCACGGCTCGATCGAGCAGTTCAACGGCCAATGGTACGTATTTTATCATCGCTCCACGCACGGCGGGGAGTTTTCGCGTCACGTGTGCGCTGAGCCGATATACTTTGATGCGGACGGCAAGATATGCGAGGTCAAGCAAACTTCCTCCGGCGTCGCTCCCGCCATCAAGGCAACCGAGCAGATCCGCGCAAGCCTTGCCTGCGAGCTGCAGGGGCGCGTGCGTATTGACAGGGATCGCGAGCGGGTGTTCGATCTGGCGCTTACCGAGATTGCAAACGGAGATCGCGCGACCTACCGCTATCTGGATTTTGACGGTGAGAACACCTTTACCATCAGTATGAAATCAAATGCAAGCTGCCGCGTGGAGCTGTATTTGGACGGTGAGTATTGCGCGGATTTCAAACTGCCCGCAGTTGACGAGAGCGTGCAAACGACGGTCAAGATTCCCGCAATCAGGGGCAGACGCACGCTGACACTTGCATGGTACGGCAGATTTGGGGCCGCAAGCGTGCAGAAATTTTCTTTTTCCAAGGAGTGAATATGATCGCGCAAATTCCCATCTTACTCTTAGGCTTACTGATCGTCGTCATGGGCGCAATCAATATGACGGGCAATATCAATTCGCTGCATTCCTATCACCGCCATCGCGTCAGGGAAGAGGACAGAGTTCCGTTTGGTCGAATGGTGGGCGGCGGAACGCTGCTTGTGGGCGCGGGTGTGATTGCGTTTTCGGTGCTGATGATGATCTATCATGCCACCGAGGCCGAGGCGCTTGTCTGGATTGCCACAGCGGTTATGCTTGTGTGCATCATCGTAGGTCTTGTACTCAGCTTTTGGGGCATGATCAAATATAACAAGGGTATTTTTTAAGGTGCTTTTATGAAGCTTTGTGATTTACATACACATTCCATCTATTCGGACGGTACGTCCACGCCGGACGAGCTGATCGGGCTTGCGCGCGAGGCGGGGCTTTGCGCCGTTGCGCTGACCGACCACAATACCGTTTCTGGTATTCCGCATTTTTTGCGCGCAGCCGAGGGCAGCGGTATTTTGGCTGTGCCGGGTATTGAGGTCTCCTCGGACTACCTTGGCAACGAGCTGCATATCGTGGGACTATTTCGGACGCTTGCGCATCTGGATGCCATGGAGGATTACGTGGCAGCGTATCTTGAGCGAAAAGAGCAGAGCAACGTGGATCTTTGCGACAATCTGTGTGCAGCGGGGTACGATATTTCGTATGAAAAAATCAAGGCGGCCACGCCCGACGGCGTGGTCAACCGTGCGCTGATCGCAGCGGAGCTTTTGCGCTGCGGCTACGTGGAGAGCATCAAGGCGGCGTTTGCCACGCTGCTTTCCAAAAAGGGCGGGTATTATCACGAGCCCCAAAAGCTTGACGCCTTTGAGGTCATCGGCAAGCAGCGCGAGTTTGGCGCGATCCCGATCCTGGCGCATCCGTTTCTCAGCCTTGAGGAGGCGCAGCTGCGCACCTTTTTGCCCCGCGCAAAGGCAGCGGGACTTGTCGGCATGGAGACCGACTATTCTACCTTTGACGAGTCAACCACGGCACTTGCGCACGCGCTGACCGAAGAATACGGCCTGCTTCCGAGCGGCGGCAGCGATTATCACGGCACCAATAAGCCGGATATTTGCATAGGCGTTGGCAGGGGAAGCTTGCGGGTGCCGTACGATTACTATTTGGCGTTGATGACAAATTTCCTAAAAAAATGACACGACCGCACGCAGATGCTTGACTTTTGCATCTTCGCGTGCTATAATGAATCATCTAAAGATTTTGGAGGACGAATATCATGGCAAATTTCAATGAGCTTTTACAGGATTACGTAAACCTGGACTACGAGCAGCTGGTTGCGATCGGTAAGGGCGAGCTTAGCAAGATGGCAAGAAGCCTGAGCAACTATTTTGACGATACGGATTATGCAGCAAAGGCACTGCTGATGTTCACCGGTGTTATTCTGGGTATGGACGGCAAGCTCTCCATGCTGGAGTGCCGCTATCTGAACGAGCTGCTGGACGCAGAGCATTCTTACGACGAGACCTGCGATATGGTTTCCTGCTTTACTACCCAAGAGGCACGCGATCTGGTAGATAATTTGATCGACGAGATGGATACCGACGCCAAGGCATCCGCACTGACCGTTGCACTTTGCTTCTGTGCAGTGGACGAAACCATCTCTCGCGAAGAGGTTGCTTATTTCAAGAAACTGATGGAGTAATTCCATTGCAAATAAAAACCCTGTGGCGACGCCACAGGGTTTTTTCTGTTCAGAAATCGCTGAGCGGTGCGGAAAGCGTCGGCTTTTGCTCCAGCTCGTCCGAAACCACGAACAATGCGGAATGCTTGGGAATCTTCAACGGCAGATAGGTATAGATCTGACCGCGATAGGTTGCATATCTGACGCGGCGTGCGCGACTGACCTTGCCCGTCTGCGGATAATAAATGACAGGCTTGAGCGCACCGCGCAGGTATACCGTGTTTTCGTAATCCTGATCGGTGGTGTTATAGAGCATGTGCGTGTGCTGCGTGCCGTTGACCTTGTGCAAATGCCCCATCATACCCACGCGGTGCACGCCCTCGGGGGTGTCGATATGACGGTATTCGGGCAAAGGAAGATTGAAAACGCCGCCGTTTTCCAGGCGTCGCATACCCGGCATCATCACGTCGTAGGGGATTTTCAGCTCATAAAGCAGGCGCATGATCTCGTCGCTCGCGGTCATAAACGTACCGTCCGCTGCCGTGATCGAGGGATAGAGCAGGTAAGCGCGGCCACCCTTGTCGTTGACGTGATAGCCGCGGTTGTTGATCACGGATTTATCGCAGGCGCGCTCTCCGAAAATGTGCTTGACCAGCGCACGTACCTCGATATCGTAATCGGTGACGTATTCCTCTCCGTAATGGTGCAAAAGATCCTTTTCAAACTCGGGCAAAAACTCAAATGCGCTGTCCGGCAGCGTGCCCGTTGCGATCACGGTGCCGCCGTTGTCAAAGAACTCGGCAATGATGCGCAGGTTGTCAAGGCGGATCATGGAGGTCGCGGGGAGAATGAGCACTCGGAAACCGTTGTTGCCCTTGACGTTTTCAAAGAAAAGCTGGTCGCCGCGCACCTGGCAATGCTTTTGCAGCGTGTCGGGGTGCAGCATGGTCAGATTAACGCCCGCATAATGCGCAAGGCTGTTGGCCAGCGTCATGTAATCGCAGGTAAAGGGCGTGACGGGATATTCGTAATCGGGTGCGGGCTGCTCGTAAAGCAAGGGCTTTGTGTGCAGCGCGTAGATGGGGTAGAGCATGGCAATATCGCCAACCGAAAAGCCCTTGGTCAAAAGGTAAAGGCTGCGATGCACGGGCTCGGTGAACTGGCGGCTCATTTTCATGACCGTGGGGTGCATGATCAGCTCGTTTGCACCGTTGCCAAGCACCGTAATGGTTTCCTTGAGCGCAAGCTCCTCGGTATAGGCGTCCGAAAGTCGCGCGAACATCTCGCAGATCACGCGCTGCTGACCGCTGTCGGCTGCGGCAGAAGCGGCAAGCGTGAGCGAATTGAGTCCATACAGATAGGCGTGATCCATGCGGCCTGCGGCGCAGTATTGTTGATTAGCAAGCGCGTCTCCCGTGATCCAGGAGCAGGCGGGCGCCTTGGGCTCGGCCTGAATGATAATGGGCTCAAGATGCTGCGCTATGGCAAAATCGCGCAGAGCGCGTGCAATACCCATGCGAAGCAGCTCGGCGCGGCATTGCATGAACAGGGCGCGGATGTGCTCGGTGCCGCCGCCCAGGTTGTGGAACAGTACGGGATAGTAGGGTGAGGGATCAAAGCCGAATCTTGCCATAAAGATATCGTTGAAATCCTTGGCCCAGTTGCGACGGTTGGGGGAGTCGAAGCAGAGGTTATGATAGTAAATCGCGCCGATGGCAGTATTCTGCACGCCGCCGCAAAGCACGTACAGACGGTCAAGATAGGAGATGAACGCCGTGCGCGAAAGGCGATTGTGCGTTGCGTGTTGCGTGCCGTCCTGCTCGGCGTCGGTGCATAGGTATTGTTCAATCACCCAGTTGCCGTCCGGCACGTCAAATTCCAGCACGTTGTCCTTGACGTAAGGGCGCAGATCAATGATCTGCGTATATTCCTCGTCCAGCGCGATCAGAGAGAGCGTGGGCTTATCGCAAAGCGTCATTTTGAAGTGCTCGCGCTGCTCGGCATAGTATTCGCGGCGGGAGAGCACCTCGGTACGATCCGCGGGGTCACACAATGCGCGCTCGATCGGTCTTTGCGGGTGCAGGGCAATCTTCAGGCCGGTATCCAGCGCGGCACGGCTGAGCGTGGCAAACCACGCGGCATAACGCTTGGCAAAGTCGTCGGTATAAACGTAATCGGTAGGTAGCGAGGGTACGACCAGCGAAAAGCCGCGACGAGCAAGGCGGGAGAACAGCTTGTGCGCCGCCTCGGGTGTAATGTCCATTTCGGGACGTACGTGGGCGTACAGCGCGTTGGTGCGGTATTTATACATAAAAGCCATTTTGGTGGCTCGGAATTCTTTTCCTCGGCGCATATAACTCACCCCTTTATTGTCTGATTTGCTTTATTATACCATATTCTTTGGATTTTGTTAAGGCTTTGGTGATAATTTTGGCAAAATATTTTACGCATGCGTTGCAAAGCGGGCAAAAATGTGCTACAATAGGGCAAAGACCTTCAAAAAGGAAAGAGAAGCATGAAAAAAGTATTGATCACGGGCGGCTCGGGCGGCATTGGCGCAGGACTTGTGCGCGCGTTTCGTGCAAACGGCGACGACGTCGTCTTTACCTATCATCATAATCTTGAAGCCGCCAAAGCTTTGGCCGCAGAAACGGGGGCGACGGCTCTTTGCCTGAACCTTGGAGACAGCGAAAACGTGCGCTTTGTCGTGGAGTCTGCCAAGGATATCATGGGCGGCATTGACGTGCTGGTGCACGCGGCGGGTATTTCGCGGATCAAGTTGTTTGACCTGACTACCGACGAGGATTGGAGCGCGCTGCTGTCTGCCAATCTGTCTTCCACTTTCTATATCTGCCGCGAGGTCAGCAAGATTATGCTTGGCGCGCATGCGGGCAGCATGGTGCTGATCGGCTCTATGTGGGGCAAGGTCGGCGCATCCTGCGAGGTGGCTTACAGCGCAACCAAGGCAGGTGTGCGCGGCATGACCATGGCACTTGCCAAGGAGCTTGGCCCCTCGGGTATTCGCGTCAACTGCATTGAGCCGGGCGTGATCGACACCCCCATGAACGCTTGCTTTGACGCCCAGACCCGCGCCGCGCTGGCAGAAGAGACGCCGCTCGGCCGCATCGGCACCCCCGCGGACGTCGCAGCCGCCGCGCTGTTTCTTGCATCCGATTCCGCGTCCTTTATCACAGGGCAATGCCTGGGTGTGGACGGAGGATTTGCGATCTGACAACAATACAGTTGTTCAGGATGAAAAGTTTCGGTCAAGCCTTTTCTTAAAGGCTTGGTGGCGTGTGAATGCTACTGAATATTTACGCGTAAGTGACGCCACCTGATGCTGAATTTCTGCGAAATTCAGCATCCAAAAGGCAACCGGCAGCGTCCCGTATCACGCCGTTTTAATTTGCGTAGCAAATTACTGGTTCATTTTTTTGTGGCTACTTGCTCAAAAAAAGAACGGAAACGGTTTTCTCACATAAATAATGATGCATGGCGCGGGATATGGATATCCCGCGCATATCTTTTGTCTTTTTCGTTGAAATATCAAGAAAACAGCCCCAAAAACCTATTGCGCAACGCTGCGTTGCGGAATTTCCTGCGAAAATTGGTTGAATTCTGCCCCTGCGAAAGACAAGAACAAAGGAGGTGCTGACATGGCATTTGGAGAAATATTGGCGACCTTGCGCAAAAGCAGGGGAATGTCACAGGAGCAATTGGCGGAGCAGCTGAATCTGACAAGACAAACCATCTCGAAATGGGAGCTGGATCAGTCCACGCCCGATATGGAATATATCATAAAGCTCAGCGATCTGTTTGGCGTGACCACAGATTATCTGATCAAGGGCGGTGTGTACGCACAGCAGGCCGTCATCGAACCACAGCAGGTACAGCAAAGCAAGCCGCCGCAAGGGTATACGTGGTGCTTTTTCGGTGGGCTGACGTTTACGTCCATGTCCTTGGTGGGTATTATTGCGCTGGCGATTTGCGCTGCATTCAATCCTTGGAGTGTGTCTTATAATCGTTATGTCTTTGAGGGCTTTATCGGATTTTTAATGGGGACAAATACCCTGTGGCTGTTTGTCATGCTGACGGTGACGGCGCTGATCGGAATTGCTCTTGGCGCGTTTGGCGTGATCAGGAATATTACGTACAAGGCAAAGTGATTTTGCAAAAGACGAGTCTTGTATAAGACTTGCTTTGTAGGGGAGGATATTATCCTCCCGCCCGTATCAAAATTGGTTGCTGACATTTTTGGCGGGGAATTGAGTCATTCGCGTGCGGGAGGATAATATCCTCCCCTACGAAAAAACGGGATAAGAACAGGACGGATGCATTTGCATCCGTCCTGTGTTTTTGTATAACGAAAACCACGCGATAGTCGCGTGGTTCAAAAGAGGTTAACCGGTGAGAAAAAACAAGGGAATAAGGTGTAATGAAATATGTGCCTGTAGGGACCGGCGTCCTCGACGGTCCAAAAGCAACGGATAAAGG
>JAZNYL010000050.1:0-7708 GCA_045594445.1 Eubacteriales bacterium | reverse complement strand
GTCATGGAGGAACTGACATTCCTTGGCACTGAGGGTCTGGGTCGGAGCGACAACTATAGACTCACCGGTATGAATTCCGAGCGGGTCGAAGTTCTCCATATTACATATGGCGATGCAGTTGTCATAGCGGTCACGCATCACTTCATACTCGATCTCCTTCCAGCCCTTGAGAGACTTCTCCACAAGCACCTGAGGCGAGAATGAGAATGAACTTTCACAGAGAGTCACGAGTTCTTCCTCATTGTTGCAGAAACCGGATCCGAGGCCACCGAGGGCATAGGCTGCACGTACGATAACAGGGTAACCGAGCTCCGCAGCCGCCTTCTTGGCATCTTCTACAGTCTCGACAGCGTGCGACTTGATGGTCTTTACATTGATTTCTGCAAGTTTCTCATTGAAGAACTCACGGTCCTCTGTATCCATGATAGCCTGAACAGGAGTACCTAGCACCTTTACATTATATTTCTCAAGGATACCGGCCTCATGAAGTCCCACACCGCAGTTCAGCGCGGTCTGGCCACCGAATGCGAGGAGAATTCCCTGAGGCGCTTCCTTCTGGATCACCTTCTCCACGAAGAATGGGGTCACAGGAAGGAAATAGACTTTGTCAGCCACCTGCTCAGATGTCTGGACGGTAGCAATGTTCGGGTTGATGAGGATGGTCTCGATACCTTCCTCTTTAAGGGCTTTGAGGGCCTGGGATCCAGAATAGTCAAACTCTCCGGCCTGACCGATCTTGAGTGCTCCCGAACCGAGCACAAGGACTTTCTTTATATTGTTGTCTATCATAATATTGTCATTCTCATTATAAGACTGCCGGTCATGACGTATCGATATAAGTACCTGTTGACTGGACTTTTACTGTCGTCATCCCCGACCTGATCGGGGATCTCTTTTATAATTTAGTGATAAATTCGTCGATAGGTGTTACATTCTCCGTCAGACCAACGCAAACTTCAGGGTTGAAGTTGGTGCCGGCAAACGGCTTGGTCTTATGGCGGAGGCCATCAATTGCGCCATCATTGAGGTTGGTGAAGCATACTTCCCAGTCTGCCGGGACACTCGCAGGCTTCACTGTACGACATACATTCTGCGCAGTTATATAAGTGCGGTTACTCCCCTCTCTGCGGACAGGCTGGTTTGCTCCGCGATGAGGATGCTGCAATTTCTGCATTTCACATCCTGCCGCCTTGGCGATGAGGTGAAAACCAAGTCCAAGACCAAACAGAGGCTTGTTCCCGGCAAGTACCTTCTTAAGGTTTTCTACGGTCTGAGGGCAGTCGCATGGACATCCCGGACCATTTGAAACATATACTCCATCATATTCAAGAGTGGTGAAATCGTAATCATAAGGAACTCTTATGACCTCTGCGCCACGGGCTATGAGATTCCTTATGATACTATGCTTTACACCGCAGTCCACAAGCACAACCTTCTTTCCAGCAGTTGTCGCAGCCTTGCTGCCGTTGATGTTTTCTACATCCTGAGCCTTTTCAGCCTTATAAACAATCACTTCCTTGCAGCAGACATCAGCAGGAGTCGCCTTTACAGCCTCAGCAGGCTTGGCCGCTCCTTCCGGGATAATCTCACCCTTCATGGATCCCTTGTCGCGAAGAATTTTTGTGAGTTCGCGGGTGTCTATGCCATAGATACCGGTAAGTCCCTGTTCCGTCATCCACTGTTCTATACCCTTTTCTGCCTCCCAGTTGCTGTAATCTTCACATACATCAAAGACAATGAGTCCTTTCGGATGTACTCTGTCCGATTCCAGTTTTTCAGAAAGCGATTCTGCCATGAGATTCTCGGATGGAATACCATAGTTTCCGATAAGGGGATAAGTAAGACAGAGAATCTGGCCGCAGTAGGTTGCATCGGTAAGTTGCTCGGGATATCCCACCATCGAGGTATTGAATACCACGGTGCATACGCGGTCACGAATGCTGTCGTCACCGAAGCTGTAGCCGCAGAATTCGCTGCCATCTTCCAAAACAAGCTTTACGTTCATTTGATTTTCCATACTGTTTTACCTCCGTGAATTGTAGTGATGCAATTGCCCAAGAGCCTGTGGCCCGCAAAGGGAGTCGCGCGACCTTTGGTCAGAAACGTTTCGGGATCTACCGTGTAAGCGTCGTCCGTTTGCCACACGGTCAGGGAATCGGGCAAGAGCGGGATGCCAAATCGCTTGCGCGGCGCAATGGCCAGCGCGTCAATGATGCGCTCAAGGCTGACTCTCCCCGTTTTGACAAGGTAGGTGTAGATCACGGGGAATGCGGTTTCAAGTCCCACAACGCCCATAGCGCTCTTTTCAAGTCCTTTGGATTTTTCTTCCCACGAATGTGGTGCGTGGTCGGTGGCGATCATGTCGATTGTGCCGTCGATCAAGCCCTCTATCAAAGCCTCGCGGTCTTCGGCCGAGCGTAAGGGGGGATTCATTTTAAATCTGCCGTGCTCTTCAAGGTCAGCGTCGCAAAGCGTCAGGTAATGCGGGCCTGTCTCGCAGGTGACGTTCACGCCGCGCGCTTTGGCCTGGCGAATCAGCTGCACGCTCTCCTTGGTGGAGATGTGACAGACGTGGTATGCGCAGCCGGTTTTTTCTGCAAGCGCAAGGTCACGTTTGATCGGACCCCATTCACTCTCGGAGCAAATGCCGCGGTGTCCGTGTGCCGCTGCGTATTCGCCGTCGTGAATGTAACCGCCGCGCAGAAGTGTATTGTCCTCGCAGTGGGCAACTACAATCTTGCCAAGTGCCTTGGCGCGAAGCATCAAATGCTCCATCATTTCGGCACTCTGCACGCCGCGTCCGTCGTCCGAGTAGGCAATCGCACGCTCAGCCATACCCTCAAGGTCTGCCGCCTCCTCGCCTTTTTGTCCAACGGTCAAAGCTCCCAGAGGGTAGACGTCAATGACGGCGTCGCGCTCAATGATGGCAAGCTGCTCGGCAAGGTGCTCTACGCTGTCCGGCACGGGATTTAAGTTTGGCATACTGCACACCGCCGTATATCCGCCGTGCGCCGCTGCCGCCGTACCCGTGGCAATGGTCTCTTTATAAGAAAAACCCGGTTCGCGAAGGTGCACGTGCACGTCACAAAAACCGGGAAAAATATCACAATTATGGAAAACAGTGTCAAAAGCAGAGGCAGAGACGCTACCGGGAGCAGAAAAAGACAAAGCACCATCCGCAAGGACAACGTCCTTGTGAATGAATCTACCGTTATCAAACATACGAGCGTTTGCGAACAATGTCATTTTCAAAGGTTCCTTTCTTATAGCGAAACAAAAATAGCCGTGCCAAAAGCAGAGTGCTCAGGGCGCGACCACAGACAGCGAGCCCATTATGCGAGATCGCTTACGTATTGTCTGCGCCGACCAAACTGCCTCGGACAGATTTTGTCTTGTGAAAACGCGGGAGTGCAACGTGCCTTGATCATTCGCCAAACTGCCCGAGTGATCTTGCCGCAAGCCCTATTTTCACATCTATCATATTATAACACAAAGTCAAAAATAAGTCAAGGCTTTCGAGGGTGAAAACCTTGACTATCTTTCGTGTCATTTGAAGAAAAGAATTGTGAAATGTTACAAAGCGCGAATTACACCAGCTTCTTGAGCGACTGCTTGCTTGCGATGACCACAAGCTTCATTTCCTTACGCAAAAGCATCTCGGGATCGATGTTGATCATTAGCTTGCCCTCTTTGCGAAGCCCCACGACGTTGATGCCGTATTTGCGGCGCAGGCTGAGCTCGATCAGCGTTTTGCCTGCCCATTCGTCCTTGACCTCCAGCTCAACCACCGAGATCTCGTCGGAAAGCTCCGCAATATCCACAAAGCCTGCGCTGACCAAGTTCTTAGCCAGGCGCACGCCCGATTCCAGCTCCGGGAAGGTGACCTGATCCGCACCGATCTTGAGCAACATGCGCTGGTGCAGGGAATTGGCGCACTTGACGATCACGTTTTTCACGCCTGCCTCCTTGCAAAGCATGGTGGCCATGACGCTGGCCTCCAGATTACCCGCAATGGCAATGATCACGGCGTCCATGTCCGCAATGCCAAGCTGTTTGATGGTGTCTGGCTTGGTCACGTCAGCACATTTGCAATGGGGAATGACGCGCGCGGCCGAGTTGACCACGTCGGGATCCATATCAATCGCCAACACCTCTGCGCCGTTTTGTAAAAGCTCTTTTGCAACCGCCTTGCCGTATCTGCCAAGGCCGATGACTGCATATGATTTTTTGTTAGCCATAGTTTACCTCTCTATCCAACACTAATGTCTTCGGTTGGGTTTTCGATCAGATTTTGCGAGTTTGCGTCTACCGTAAATGCCACGGCAAGCGAGATGGGGCCTACACGGCCAAGGTACATAGTAGCTACGATGATCAGCTTGCCCAGAGCATTCAGCGTAGGCGTCAGCGCGCGGGTCAGGCCAACCGTGGCGGTTGCGCTGACCGTTTCGTACAGAATGTCGATCGCCGATGCGTCGCTGACTAAGGCGAGTCCCAGCGTAGCCAGCGCCATGATGCTAAAGGAGGTCATGCACACAGCAACCGCCTTACCGATCGCCTCGTCCTTGATGGTTCTGCCGAACAGGGAAACGCGGTCTCTGCCGCGAACGGCACTTGCCGCCTTGGCGATCAGCACTGCGAAGGTTACGGTTTTGATACCGCCCGCCGTACCCACGGGTGAGCCGCCTACAAACATCAGCAAAAGTGCAAGCAGCGCAGAGGGTGTTGTAAGTGCCTCTTGGGGAATTGTGAAAAATCCGGCCGTTCTGGTGGTGACCGATTGGAACAGCGCCATTTGCAACTTATCAAGGACCGAGTGTGCCCCCAGCGTGGCGGGATTGCTCCATTCAAAGGCGAGGAATGCAGCGCCGCCAAGGAACAACAGCGCAGCCGTGCTTACAAGGACTATTTTGGATTGCAGCGTCAGATACGAGAGCGGACGCTTGCGCTTTCCTATAAGGGAAAAGACGTGCAGCACGTCCCACCATACCACAAAGCCAAGGCCGCCCGTCACGATCAGCGCCATGGTGACCGCGTTGACCAAGGGATTGGTGGCGTAAGCACTCAGGCTGACGTCGCCAAACAGGTCAATTCCCGCGTTGCAAAAGGCGGAAATGGCGGTAAAGACCGAGAGCCAGATGCCGCTCAGGCCGTATTCGGGAATAAAAACAAGCATGTAGAGCAAAGCACCCGTGCCTTCCACGATCAGCGTGCCAAGCACGACGCGGCGCACAAAGGGGCCAATGCCCGAGAGTGTATTAAGGTTAAAGGCATCGCGCAAGAGCAGGCGGTCGCCCAGCCCCATCTTGCGTCGCAACAAAAGCGAGATCGCGCCCATGACCGTGATCAGACCAAGGCCGCCGATCTGGATCAGCAAAAGGATCACGACCTGCCCGAACACGCTCCAGGTGGCGTGCGTGGAAAGCGTGACCAATCCTGTCACACAGGTGGCCGTGGTAGCGGTGAACAGCGCATCCACAAATGCCACGCTCTCTCCGCTCTTTGTGCTGATCGGCAACCAGAGCAGCAGCGTGCCCACCGCAATCACGCCAAGAAAGCTGAGCATGATCAGATGCGTGGTGGACAGGGAAAACCGTTTTTTCGATTTCATATATCGTCCTCTTTGATTCGGTTTAATATAAGTTCATTTTACCACAAAAGCGATGTCTTGTCAACATAGGAAACGGCTAACACATTTGCGTCAGCCGTTTTCTTGATTATTCAGAAATTTTACATCAATCCAAGAGATTGGAAGAGTGCTGCGAGGATCACGGACAAGATCAGCGAGAGCACCGCGCTTGACACGATAGAGCCAATGCCAATCAGGATCTTGTGCTTGATGATGGGGCGGGAAAGCAGCAGGTACAGCGTTGCCACGCCCCAGCCGCCTGCAAAAGCACCGCCGATCGCGCCGCCGATCATGACAAACCAGATCATACCCGCAGTGATAGCGAAAACGAAATCGTACCACTTGGCAGGGGGAGAGAGCTGAATGGGCTGCGTGCCGATCATGATGCCAAAGCCCTTGAAGTTATTGCCGAAAACCTGTACCGAAACAGGTGCTTCGCTGTCGGGCAATTGCAGCTCAAAGCCGGTCTTGCTCACCTTTTTGAGCTCTTTGCCTCCAATGGCCAGCTTGAATTTGCCGGTCCAGAAGCCCCAGTCAAGTTGAATTTCACCGTAGGTGGGATGATTTGTTACGTATTTCATAGTAGTCTCCTTATTTATTGTTGTCTATTCTTGTAAAGTGCAGGATGGTTTTTCCTCGAGTGTTATCCTGCAGGGGACGGCGCCCTCGACGTCCCGATGCTGTCCTCGACATAGGGAAGTAGTCCATCCGTCAGTAGGGGCTGACGTCCCCGACAGCCCGTCCGACACAAACAAATGTTTTCGCAATGTAATAGTTCTTTGTATCTGCTCGGTGCGTCGAGGACGTCGCCCCCTACAGACAGACTGATTTCATCCATGAAACCCATTACGTCAAGATCAATTCAAAGGATGAGCAGGATGCCACTCGGTTGCCTCCCGCATAACACTTTCTATCTATATAGTCGCAAAATCTTGCAAAAAGTTTATGTGTTTGGCAAAAAATGTTGTAAACAAAATGTAAACTCGGGATTGTATGCAAAAAGCGACCTGTCGCATGGCAGGTCGCTTTACATGTCAGTTCTGCTCTCTGAAGACGATGGTGCCGTTCTCGGCATCCATTTCCTCCACGATAGCGGCGGAATAGAGGTCGTAGCCAAGGTTGCGAATGACGCGGCCACCGTGCTGGAAGCCCTTTTCGATCGCAATGCCGATGCCTTCCACGCTGGCGCAAGCCGACTCGGTAATTGAGATCAGACCCTGCAGCGCGCAGCCGTTGGCAAGAAAGTCGTCAATGATCAGCACGCGGTCGCCCGGGCGCAAGAACTTCTTGGATACGATGACGTTATTTTTATTTTTGTGCGTAAAGCTCTCCACCTCGGCAACGTACATGTCGCCGTCAATATTGATGCTCTTGGATTTCTTGGCAAACACCACGGGCACGCCGAAATATCTTGCCGCAGAGCAGGCAATGGCAATGCCGGAGGCTTCAATGGTCAGGATCTTGGTGATTCCTTTGTCACGAAAACGCTCGTAAAAGGCTTGCCCGAGCTGATCGAGCAGAGTAACGTCCATCTGGTGATTGAGAAAGCTGTCAACCTTGAGCACGTTGCCTTCCTTGACGATACCGTCCTTTGTAATGCGTTCTTCCAAAAAATTCATAATGTGCCTCCGCGTGTGTTTGTAATATACCCATTATAGTACAAAATTCGCACTTTGTCAACAGCAACAGTAAGTTTGTGTATAAACCGACTATATTACCCCAGAAGCAGGTCGGTGATCAGCATGACGCAAAAGCCAACCAGCAAAGCGTAGGTCGCCCCGCGCTGGTGTCCATGCGCGTGGGTTTCTGGGATCATTTCGTCGCTGATGACGTACAGCATGGTTCCGCCCGCAAAGGCGAGTGCGAAGGGAAGGATGGCGGATGCGAGGCTGACCGCAAAGTAGCCAAGCAGCGTACCCACTACCTCCACAAGACCGGTCATCATAGCAAGCGCAAAGGTCCTGCCCGGCTTGACGCCTGCTGCCAGCATAGGCCCGATAATGACCATGCCCTCCGGGATATTTTGCAGGGCAATGCCGCCGGCAATGATCAGCGCCTGCGAGGTGTCGCCCGCGCCAAAGC
>JAZNYL010000049.1:0-27108 GCA_045594445.1 Eubacteriales bacterium | reverse complement strand
TTAGAGCAAACCCGTTTACGGGTAGCAAGTAATAAATGCATGGCTGGCAGGCCAATTGACGGCGCACTTGTGCGCAGCCAGTAGTATTAGGGCTATGCCCGAAACTGAAATACCCCCCGTTTTACGGGGGGATATTTATTTGAAAATCACGCTTCCGTCTTGCACCGTTGCAATCACACGTGTACCTTTTTCCACGCTGCCGTCCAGCAGCGCGGTGGCAAACGCGTCCTCCACGTGGTCGGTAATGGCGCGGCGCAGCTCTCGCGCACCCTTTTCGGGCGCGTAGGCGATTTGTGCGATCAGCTCCGCCACCTGTGCATCAAAGGTCAGCGTAATCCCGAGCGAGGCGGCGCGCTCGCTTACCTCGGCAAGCATCATGGTTGCAATGCGCACGGCGTGCTCGCGGCTAAGGTCGTCAAACACGATCACCTTATCCACACGGCCCAAAAATTCAGCAGGAAAGAGCGCGCGCAGCGTGTCGGTCATCTGCTCGGCAGCACGACCTTGCTCGTCAGCGGCAAAGCCGATATTTCGCGTGCGCTTTCCCGCGCCCGCGTTGGAGGTCATGATGATGACCGTATTGGAGAAATCCACGCGACGCCCTTGCGAATCGGTCAGAATGCCCTCGTCCAGCACTTGCAGGAGCAGGTGAAATACGTCGGGATGCGCTTTTTCGATCTCATCGAATAAAATCACGCTGTAAGGCGCGCGGCGCACGCGCTCGGTCAGCTGTCCGCCTTCCTCAAAGCCCACGTAGCCGGGCGGTGAGCCGATCAGCTTGGAGACGCTGTGCTTTTCCATATATTCGGACATATCAAGGCGGATCATGGCCGCATCCGTACCGAAAAGCGCGTGCGCCAATGCCTTGCACATGCAGGTCTTGCCCACGCCCGTGTGCCCTAAAAAGACAAAGGAGCCGATGGGGCGGCCTGCCTGCTTCATGCCCGTCCGTCCGCGACGAATGGCTGCAGCCACCGCATGTGCGGCCTTCTCCTGACCGATCACGCGCGCACAAAGCTCCTCTTCAAGCTGCAGCAACCGCTCGCGCTCGGAGCGCAAAAGCCCGGTCAGCGGAATGTGCGTCCATTGCGTGACCACCTCGGCAATTTCGTGCTCGGTTACGGTAGGCGTAGCCTTGGTCGGATCAGATGCGCTGCCAAGCTGCAGCGCGGTCAGCCGCTGCTCCAGCGCCAGCTCCTTTTCTCGGATTTTGGCAGCTTCTGTAAAGTCCTGCGCCTGTACTGCCTGCTCCTTTTGCTCGCCAAGCTTGGCAAGATTTTCCTTCAGCGCTTTGATTTCGGGAGACGCCTGACACAGCGAAAGCCGCAGGCGCGCTGCAGCCTCATCCACAAGGTCAATGGCCTTGTCCGGGAGATAGCGATCGGTGATATAACGCTGTGACATGCTCACAGCCGCCTGCAGCGCACCATCCGAAATGGTCAGCCCGTGGTGCTCCTGATACCGCTGTCGCAGACCGATCAGAATTTCCAAGGCCTGCTTGGCGGTCGGCTCCTTGATCAGCACCGATTGAAATCTGCGTTCAAGAGCGGCGTCCTTTTCAATATAGCGGCGGTATTCCGAGAGCGTGGTGGCGCCGATGACCTGCATCTCTCCGCGCGCGAGTGCAGGCTTGATAATGTTGGCCGCGTCCACCGCGCCCTCGGCAGCACCTGCGCCGATGATGGTATGGATCTCGTCGATAAAGAGAATGATATCGGGATCGGACGAGGCGCGCTGCAGCACCGCCTTGAATCGCTCCTCAAATTCTCCGCGGTATTTTGCTCCTGCGATCATGGAGGCAAGATCAAGCGAGATGATCTGCTTATTTTTGAGATTGTCCGGCACCTCACCTGCCGCAATGCGTTGCGCAAGTCCTTCCACCACGGCGGTTTTGCCCACACCCGGCTCTCCGATCAGGCAGGGGTTGTTTTTTTGTTTGCGGGAGAGGATCTGGATCACGCGGGCGGTTTCCTCGTCGCGTCCGATCACGGGATCGGGTGAGCCGCTTTTGGCCAATGCGGTCAGATCCTTGCCGTATCCCGAGAGCGCGCCCTCGTGCTTATCCTTGCTCTTGGACGGCTTGCCGTTCTTTTTGACCGAGTTTGCAAGGCCATTGCAATCGGCAATCAGATCGGAGAGCGAAATGCCCATACCGTCCAAAATACGTGCACCAACTGCGTCGTGCTCGGAGCAAAGAGAGAGCAAGAGGTGCTCCGTACCGATATAGCTCTGCGCACCGCCAAAGGATTGCCGCGCAGCCCCTTCGATGATTTTGCAAAGGCGCGGTGTCATATCCTCGGGTGAGACAGTGGAGCAAGCACCGATCCCTGTCAGCGAAACCACCGCGTCGCGTACGCGCGAAAAATCCGCACCTCTTGCCACAAGCAGCTTGGCGGCAATAGAGTCCTGTTCGCCCACAAGCCCCATGAGCAGGTGCTCCGAGCCAATGTAGGTGTGTCCCAGCTCGGCAGCGTATTTTTGTGAAAGAGCGAGTGCATTTTGCGCTTTTTTGGTAAATTTACTGTTCATAAGAATCCTTGCAAATGAATTTAAGCCCCCAATTTTGCCTTGACGAGTGCGGCCCTGTAAAGATCGCGGTCCTGTGCCGAGCGCAGGGGCTGCTCGGCTGAGAGCGTCATGGTGCAGGGCATGATCTCCACAAGCAGCGTGTTGAGCAGATCGGGCTCTATATCCTGTAGTATACCCAGGCTGATGCCCAGTCTTACGTCTGCGGATAAATTCAAAAATTCATCCGCACCGAGCACGTGCGCGCTGCCGAGAATGGCGCGGGCGCGCAGGGCTCTGTCAATCAGATAAGGCGCGTTTTCCTGCTTTGCAAGCTCGCATAGCTTGCGCTCGCTGTCCAGAATCTGGCGCGTGGTGTCCTCCATGCGCTCTAAAATCTCCTGCTCGGAGATACGCAGAGAGGAGCGGCAGGAGAGCATGTAAAGGCAATTCTGCGATTGCGTGCCGCTGATCAAGGGACGCAATGAAATCCCGAGCTCCGAGAGCTTGACCGAGAGCGGATCTGTGCGCTCCTGCAGCGTCAGCGCGGGTAAAAACAGCAGCGCGTATGCGCGCATGGCCGTGCCGCATTCCAAAGGATCGGAGCAGAGATAGCCGAGATTTTTGTCAAAGGCGTAGGTTTCCTTGTCGTCGATCAGATCGTCCATCTTGAAGGCGTTAGCAGCTGCATCCTGCAGGGAAAGCCCGGGCAGCGTGCAGCAGATCTGTACGTGATCCCGTCCACCCAGCATGACCGAGAGGTTGCAGGGCTCGTTGAGCAACAGCGCATGCGGTAGACTGATCGAGGCAAATTCCTTGGTGACGTAGTATTTTTCTGCGTAAGAGGCGGCTGCCGTGGGTGAAATATCCGAAAAATTGATCATGGTAAAGCCGTTGGATTCCAGCATGCCGCCCACGCTTGCAATGATCTCTGCCGCTTGCTTTGGCGAAATGCGGGGCACAAAGGGGTATTTTTCTATGTTTCTGGATAGGGTAATGCGGGAAAAAATGACCGTGTCGTTTTCATATCCGGGGGTATTGTACCAAGCCATATTGATGCTCCTTTCTCTAGTCCTGCGCCTGCAGTGTGTGGATCTGGTCGCGCAAAAGTGCCGCGGCTTCAAAGTCCTCGGCAAGCACGGCCTGCTTCATCTGATCGCGCAAAAGCGCCGCGCGCGCCGCTCTTTCCTGCTTTTGGCGGAATTTACGCGGCATACGGCCGGGATAGGGTACGTTTTCGGGCAGAGCGTGTACCGCGCTGGAAATTTCGTCCAAGAAGGTCTTGTAGCAGGCGGCGCAGCCCACGCTGCCGTTCTCAGCAATGCCTGCCAGCGTGGAGGAGCAGACGGGGCAGGTGCGCACGGCGGCGATGTTGTGCGGAACGGGAATGCCGCACAGATTGCCGAATAGGGCACTCTCAGAGCATCCAAAGGCCAGAGAGGCCGAGGGAATATGTACGTCCTCCAACTCACCCGTGCGGCGCATGCTTTCGGCGCAGTCGGCACAAAGGGAGCAGGACCGCGTTTTTGAGCCAAGGTTTTCATTGTAGAACACCGTGGCCTTTTTCTTTTTGCATTTTTCACATAGCATAAGAAACATCCTTTCTTTTGTTGTATTTTACAGTCTTTTTCATTATAAACGCCCCGATGCGAAAATCGTGTCGCATCGGGGCGAGGGCGAAAATTATTCTGCTTCGGTCCCCGTGGGCAGGGCGTTGAAGCGATCGGTCACGGCGTTCCAGGTCAGAATATCCACCTGTCCGGTCACGGGCAGCATGAGATAGGCTTGCATGGCGCGCACCGCGTCGGCGGTGTCGTCATCGTACGTGCCCGTGATCGCGGGAGGGGTAAGCAGATACAAGAGCGTCAGCTCGCCGAGCATGTATTGCAGAGCCGCGACGTCAATGCCCACGGCACCTGCGTCCATGTAGTAGCCTGCGGGGGAGCGGTGAAACAGTGCAACCGAGGTGGGCGGCGAGTAGAATTCCACCGAGTCCAGATAATCGGCGTAAAGCCGCTCCCAAGTTGCTCGGTCGGCTTCTCCCGTGACAGGCAGACCGACGTAGCCCTGATAGGCACGCAACGCGTCGCGCGTGGCGCTCTCAAAAATGCCGTCTACCGGTACCTGCGGTATTTCGGGGGTATGATACGCCAGCTGCCGCAGATATCTTTGCAGATTGGCAACCGCGGGGGAATAGTTTGGGTGATTGGTTTGATCAGCCATATAGCATCCTTTCGTCATTTGAATAAAAGAATCATTCACAAAATCGAAATTTGCGTCAAGCAAATTTCTACCGCAACGTTCCGCGTAAGCGGAACATTTCACTCGCGCATTCGCGCGAATTTCATGTTGCGAAGCAATATTTCACATTTCGCCAAAGGCGAAATATTTCACTGCTCCCTGTAGGGGAGCATTATTGCCCTCCGACAACAAATCCCGGATACTGGCCGTCTTGTACGTTATCCGATGCTGACAGATCGCTGTAAAGATCGGCAATGGACGTCCAGACCAGCGCGTCTACTACTCCCGTGACCTCCAGCCCGAACTGCTGCTGAAAGGCGCGCACGCTTTGCTCGGTGCGGCTGCCAAAATAGCCGGTGGGCGAGACCGGGGGAATGCTTGGATAGGTTTGGGAAATGCGGTTGAGATATTCCTGCAGAATGCGCACGGAAACCGAATCCGAGCCCTGTCGCAGTACCACACCGGGAAACGGAATGGTGCCGCTGACAACGAAATCCTCGGGCACCGTGCCCACAATGCCCAGGTACGCGCGGTACATGGCCTCCCAGGTCGCAGGGCCGACAATACCGTCCGGCACAAGACCAAAGGTGTTTTGCAGGTCTACCACGGCAGCGCGCGTGGCCTCTCCGAACGTGCCGTCAATGTCTGTGGCGGGGATGGTATTGTAGTAATTGGAAAGAAAGCTCAGATAGTATTGCAGGCTGCGCACCCCGATGCCTTGGCTGCCAAGCTGCAAAAGCTGCGGGTATTGCTTGGTGATCTCCTCCAGTCGTATGCCCTCGGAATCCAGTTCGTTGAGTCGCTTGACGCCTGCGTAAATGGCTTGAATGGCAAACCACGTCGCGCGGCCGACCACTCCGTCGGGAGTCAGATTGAAGATCTCCTGAAAAGCGCGCACGGCTGCCTCGGTGTCCTCCACGAATATACCGTCTGTTAGCACGATTTTTGGGATGGCCGGGTAATTCTGCGAGATGCGGTTGAGTCTGATCTGCACGGTGCGCACGTCGTCACCAACGCTGCCCACGCGCAAGGGAAATTCGGGCACGCGTATATCAATGCCCTGCACGGGCACGTCGGTGACAATGTCTATGTCGTTGCCAAAGTAAGTGGTCAGAATTTCGTAAGGCGAAAGCCCTCTGTTGGCAAGCTCGACCGAGCCCCATTGCGAAAGTCCGTCGCAGCTGACCTCCACACCGTCGCAATAAGCGGCGAACAGCGGCTCAACGCTGCCTTGTCGGCGGATGTAGCTGTTGAAGATCTCGCCCGCGATCTCGCGGATATTGTCAAAAATATCGCGTCCGTTGACAAAGGACTGATCGATGGCGGTGGAGTTGGTGATGTCAAAATCGTAGCCGCGAGAGCGGTAGTATTGGGTGTAGATGCGGTTGAGCGCAAAGGAAATCTGCGCGTACATGTTGGCGCGCAAGGCGTTTTCGGGCCAGGTGGGGTAGATTTCGGAGGAGGCCACGTTCATGACGTAGTCGATAAAAGGCACGGTCACGTTTTGCGCCTGCGCACTCGGCGCACCTAAATGCACCGTGATGGTTTCGGGAATGGTGGGTGTGTTTGGCATACTGACCTCCTTTACAGCTCGGGATTTTCCGATTCAAAGAAAATCTGCGTGGTGGAGCCCGCGTTGTCCGAGAATTTGCTGTCGGGCAGGGCCTGCAATACGGCGGGCTGTACGGCAACAATGCCGTCGAAAATGGGCACGCTTGCAAAATAATTTTCAAAATAGCGGTCGGTCTTGACGTCAATGCTGTAAAGCGCGTAGGGCAAAATGGCAGAGCCGGGGGCTTGCGAGAGCGCACGCGACGGCGCGGGCAGGGCAAGTCTTTGCGTTCTGCCGCTGCGATCGGTACGCATGGATGCGATCACGTTGCCTACCTCGCTCTCACTCTCGGGGTCATAGTCGCGCACGGTCACCAAAGCGCCCGGAAGGGGAATGGCACCGCCCGCCGTGCTGACCTGCACGATCAGATATCCCGTGCCCGCGGGAATCTGTGCTTGTGAGCTTTGATCCATAAGGACACCTCCTTGTCGGTTTTCTGTATCATGATATGAAGCGAGGCGGGGGAATGATTATAAAATCGCCCCTATAGACAATTTTGAAAAAATATGCTATAATTTTCTCAAAACCACCAACCTTTTTCATTCTTTCTGTGTCTTAAAGACAAGCGCTTGAAGAGATCTCAAAACTACGAAAGGAGAAGCGTATGTACTATCAGAACGAAACCGACCAAACCTTGGTCATGCTGACGCTTGCGGGCGAGCAGAGGGCTTACGAGGTGCTTGTCGCGCGTTATCAAAAGACGGTGATTGCCGCCGCGGCTTCGGTGACAAAGAATCACTTTATGGCCGAGGACGCTGCCCAGGATGCGTTCGTGACTGCGTGGATGAAGCTCAATTTGTTGCAAGAGCCGGCCAAATTCGCGCCTTGGGTGTGCCGCATTGCCAAGAATTGCGCTATCAATATGGTCACTCGCTATCGCGGCTTTATGCCCCTGGACGCGGTGGACAATCTGGCGTTTACCGACGATCCCGAGCAAAACCCCGCCGAGACGTACGTGCGCACCGAGCAAAAGGATGAGATTGGCAAGGGCATGGAAAGGCTGCCCGAGAAGATCCGACAGATCATTTATCTGCACTACTTTGAGGACCTTTCGATTGCCGAGATTGCCGATCGCATGCGTATGCCCGAGGGGACTGTCAAATGGCAGCTCCACGACGGCAGAAAACGACTCAGAAAGGAGCTTTGCGCAATGAATGAAAAGTATAGCGACACGCTGGTACAGCGCGTCATGAAAAAGGTGGAAGAACTCAAGCTCTGGCAGATCA
The DNA here is from genome assembly GCA_045594445.1 of Eubacteriales bacterium. Lineage (GTDB taxonomy): Bacteria > Bacillota > Clostridia > Oscillospirales > CAG-272 > SVQP01. The sequence goes on along the minus strand of JAZNYL010000049.1, from coordinate 19,524 downwards.
AAAACGACAAGAGCGGCTTTGAAAGGGTATATAAGGAAGTGCTCTCGGAGGTTGAGGAGCTGCCCGAGTGCAGAGAAAAACAGCACGCTTTGGCCGACGTGCTCATGCGCGGCTGGTGGTGGCTGCCGGGAAAAAAGAATGATGCATTGTTTGGACGCATCAGAGAAGCGGCTCTGCAGGGCAAGAATGACGAAGTCATGGAGTTTATTGTTACAAGAGAAGACGGTCAAGTAGCAAGAGATGGAAAACTCGAATTTATCCGTGATAAGCAAATCCCGTTGTTGGAAGAGGCAGGGCTTACACACTCGCTGGCAAGAGAGTGGTTTTGGCTGGGCTATCATTACTTCCGTGCCGGACAGACCGAGAACGGTTATGCCGCCTTTGATAAGGTGCAGAAACTTTTGACGCCTGCAGATCGGTATTATGCCCTTGTGCTTTACAGCAGAGAAGTGGAAAAGCTGATGGAGGCCGGGTATCGCGATAAGGAAAGAGAGCGATTTTTGAACAACGCTGATGCGAATGAGCTGCGCTATATCGACGGCAATTTGCGTTACTGGAAGCAGGAACAGTACGGAGAAGGGTATATGAACTCGATTGACCGTGAGTTGCCCATGTTGTTCTTCAACGTATCTCGCTGTGACGGGTGGTTCTTTGACCAAGCAATGGCTGTCGGTCAAACAAAAACGGGCACGGACGGTGCCACGCTGACCTTTGCCGCTGATCATGAAACAGTACAAACTCCCTATGGCAAGTTTGAGGATTGTCAGCTTTGGATCACCAAATATTTTGCATCGTATGCCGGTCACTGCGTTAACAAGGCTTGGTATAAATCTGGTGTAGGCATTGTCAAGTACGAACGCCGCGTGGATGATCTGACCGACGTGCGTTATTTGAAGCAATATCACATTGCCGGTGGACAGGGGATTTTGCCATTGGCTGCGGGTAACACGTGGGAATATGCTGATACGTATGATCACGACGTGCTTGTTACCGAGCTGAAATATACTGTGACGCATGCGGATGATAAATCGGTCGTGTTGGCATCCAGAGATTTTGCAGAACGTCTGCGCTATGATGAAAATAATTGGCTGGATATGATTCAGCAGATCCGTAATGAGTATTGGATTCACAAAAACCATAGAGGTCAGCTTGGTGATATTTCAATACCTCTTGAAAGAGTAGAGGCGTTGGCTAAGACACCAATGCAAAAGGCACACACAAAAGCTGCTGTTTCTGTAGCGCGTCGTATCATTTCGGGCGTGAATCGAGATCAGGGCTTTAGCGGACATTGGAATTTCTTTGCCAAAAAGTCTGTTGTGCGCAAGAACGGGACAATGCTTGCGACGACTCGCCCGTCCCGTTGGTCGTTTGAACTAAAGAATGCGGGCGTTATGGGAAAAGCGTTGGATCCCATCCTCTACAACGACCTGTACGGCATCTTAGAGGACGCGACAAATTGCCTGTGGTCGGACGAGTGGCGCGTGGGGGCTTCGCCCGTGGTGGAGTATACGAGGTTCTCGCACGAGGTCAGAACGCAGATCACCTGTGAGGATGGCGGCAGCATCACGACCAAAGCCGGCACGTTTGAGAATTGCCTGAGGTTGCGCCTGGAGATTGGCGGCATGACCGACGGCTGGTCGTACCGCGGCGGCAACAAGGTATATTATTTCGCGCCCGGGATCGGCATTGTGCGCACCGAGAATGAGTATTGCGGCGGTGCGAGAACAGCCGTGTACGAGCTGACCGCATACGAGGGCGTGGCAGATGGCTACATGCCCATGGCGGACGGTCTTATGCGCAGATACGACGCGCTGGATCTGACCGACGGCTTTGTGGGCTCTGCGCTTTACACCTACGTGGCGGACGAGGACGGTGACATTGTCATCTTTGCCGATCGCACGGGTATCCGCGAGATCCCTTCGCCCATCACGCAATACGGCGCGATTCAGGGTGAGGTGGTTGAGAACGCGTTGTGGGATCAGGGAAAATGGCAGGAAGGGCACGCCAAGTACGGCGTCAATAACTTCCATTTGATCATGCACATGCTGTCAAGACCCTCGCATAACGTGTACGACTCGCCAAGATCGGTGGCGCTGATGGGCTTTTATATGCGCATGCTGGAGCAGCTGGGCGACGGTGAAGTGCCCGAGGCATGGTTAGGCAGATACGGCTGGATGGCTACCATCCGCGCGGCAGCGTGCTTTGGTGCGGGCATGAACGAGGAAGGATATCACATGCTGGACGTGGCCTTTGAATACTGCGAGAAATCGCGCGTGCATAAGGGTGGCGACCTGTTGGATACGGGTAACCCCCACGTCACGGGCGGTGCCAAGTACGTGTTTGCGCGCGGCATGATCGAGCTGCCCGACGGCACGCGTGAGCCAATTGCGGACAACGATTACTGGATGGCGTTCAACGAGCATAATCTGACCTATGCCATCACCACGCCCAACGGCTGGGCTTGGTTTGATCTGGTACGTAACGAGGACAGATTCAAGCAGTACGTGGATCGCGGCTGGGCGATGATCAAGAAGTATAATCCTTAAAAAATTCCGCCAAGGTAATCGGAGTGGTTCCTTGGCGGTTGTTTTTGCAGTATGTTGTATGACGCTATGCTTTACAATACCTCGTTAAAACGGATGCGCGCTGCAAAGGCGTCCCCCGGGGGGAAGCTGGCGCGAAGCGACTGAAGGGGAATGCGAATACTTTGGTTTGAGAGTGTTTCACCCGAGCGGTCAACCGCACCGTTTTGCCCGCCAATCCCCTTCAGTCGCTGCGCGACAGCTTCCCCCCGGGGGACGCCTTCGCAATGCATGCCCGTGTCATGTGCTTGCCCGTTCCGGGAATATACGAACACCGCCACGGTTTCCGTGGCGGTGAGTTTCATTTATCCATCTTACAACAAATAACTGGGCATAGGATCGGTCAGCTTGACTTTTCCGTCCTTGGGTGCGGTCGTTTGCTTGCCGACCACCTTTTCGACCACCTCGGGATCGATGTTGGCAATGACGTGCTCTGTCACGGCAGGGATCTCGGGTTCGGTGACAACCGGGGATTCCTGCTTGGGATCAACCTCGGGAGGCGTCAGCTTGACCGTTTTTGTGCGGGTCGTGCCGGACGTGCTTTTTTTAGCCGTGGCGGGCTTTTTCGCTTTTGCGGGCTGTTCTGCCACTACGGGCTTGATCTCTTCCGTATCGGCCTTTTTGGCCACTCTGTTGATGCTCTGCTTACCGATGGGCATATTTGAGAACCTCCTCTGTGAGTTTGATGTATTCGCCTGCCGCGCGGCTGGACTTCTTGTATGCGCACACGGGCTTGGAGTTATCCTGCGCCCATTCCACCGTGCTGTCTACGCGGATGTAGTTTTCAAACAGTCTGACGTTGTCAAGCTCCGAAAGCGTTTCCATGGTCTGGCGGAAGTAATTCTTACGCTCGCTTGCCTTGGTGACCGCAATGCCGAGCAGCTCCAGCTTGGGTGCGATTTGCTTGACTTGTTCATAGAACTCGAACATATTTGCAAGACCGAACAAGCCCCAGGGGGATGCTTCTACCGGCACGATCAGATAATCCGACGCGCACATGATGTTCATCACCCAGCAGCCCAGAGTGGGGGGCGAGTCAATCAGAATATAGTCGTACTTGTTGAGCGCCATGATCTTGGTCAGTCCCTGACGCAAAATGAACTCGCGCTGCCATTTGGTAAACAGCTCAAACTCAATGCTGCTCATGAGCGTGGAGGAGGGAACGATATCCAAGTTTTCGTACTCGGTAGGCACGATGAAATCGTACAGATCCTTCTGCTCGCGGATAGCGGTATAGAGATTTTTGCCGTTTTTGGCGTATTCCAGCGCCTGCTCCTCGTCAAAGAACGAAAGAGTCAGATTCATCTGCATATCACCGTCAATCAGCAACACCTTTTTGCCCATAGCGGACATGGCGTAGCCCACGTTGGAGCAGGTGGTGGATTTTCCGCTTCCGCCCTTATTATTGGCAAAGCAAATTACCTTTGTCATGCTCATTTTTCTATATTCCTTTCGGTTGGTTATACGGGTCTTGCGTCGGGGGCATCGCCCGGCTCACGCAGGTATTCGATGATCTGTGTCAGTCCCTTGCCCGAATACGAGCTGACCTCAAAGATCTTTTCGCAGCCGCAAAGCCTCAGCCAGCGGCGAACCTGCTCCACGTTTGCGTCAGGCTTGTCCACGCCCGAGATAATGCCGATCACCTCACGGTTGACCATGCAGGTAATAGCGGGTGGGAAGACGCAAAACGGCTCGTTGGCACTAATGACAATACCGACGATGTCTGCCTCGTAAGCGTAGAGTGCGAGTGCCGCGCCCAGTTGCTTGACTTCGGTATACTCGCCGGGTGTGTCAATAATGGTGTCAAAATAATTGATATACTGAGTTTTGCAGTAGTGCAGCTGCTCACCCTTGAGCGCTTGCGTCAGGGTGGTTTTGCCTGCTGCAACTCTGCCGATTAGGATCAGCTTTTTCATGATCAGGTCTTGGTCACGTCGCAGACCGCAAAATGCAGCTTATCGCGGAAGTAGTCTGCGATCGCGTGGAAAGCTGACTCCACCTCGGAAACTCTGCCCGTGATGATCAGCGTGCCCGAGAAGCGATCCACAAAGCCGAGATCCACGTTTGCGTTTTTGAGTGCGATATCTGCGGTAATGACTGCAGTTTCAGCCGGGCTGACGGTCAGCACGCCAATGGCAGCGTGGGTGTAGTCCAGCTTGGGGTCAAGACCCATTTTCTGATATAGAATGGGATCGGGATTTGCGATGATGTGCAAAATGGTGATCTGACGTCCGGGAACGAGCTCCTGGACGATGCGCATTTTGTCCTTCATCTCCAGATCTTTAGACAAATTGTTCACGTTAACCTCCAATCTGGACGTGCAGGTCGCAGACGCTCTTGGCAGCCTCGACCAGCGACTCCATCATGCCTCTTTCGGGAGGGAGAATATCGGGCAGGGTATAATCTCTGCCGATGCCGGTATATTTATCTGTGCCCAAGCGATGATAGGGGAGAAGGTGAATCTCCTTGACGCCGGGCAGCGTGCTTGCAAATTTAGCGATGTCGCGGATCTCCGCGGCGGTTGCGTTAAAGGTGGGAACGGTGGGAACGCGCACGGTCATGCTGGCGGCGTTCTGTGCGATCCACTTGGCGTTCTCCAAAATCAGCTCGTTTGGTCTGCCTGTAAAGGCCTCGTGCTTTGCGCTGTCCATGTGCTTGATGTCCATGAGCACGTAATCCACGTGCGGGATAATGCGCTCAATGATTTCTCTCTTGGCAAAGCCCGTGGTCTCGATCGCGGTGGTAAAACCGTAATCGTGGCAGGCGCGCAGCAGCGCCTCGGTAAATTCGGGTTGTGCCAGACATTCACCGCCCGACAGCGTGATACCGCCGCCCGAGCGTTGGAAGTACATGCGGTCCTTGGCCAGCTCCTCCATCAGCTCGCGTACGGAAATATCGTAGCCAACCGTCTTTTCCTTGCCGCCCTGTACCATTTGCTGAATCTTGAATTCCTGCGATTCGGGGTTGCAGCACCACTTGCAGCGCAAGAAGCAGCCCTTCAGGAATACGATGGTGCGAATTCCGGGTCCGTCATGGACCGAATAACGCTGTATATCAAAGATACGACCGACTCTGTCGTAATATTGTTCCATGACAAATCCTTTCAAAAAAATTTTGATATGTCATCTACGGGAGTTCTCGTAGGGGCGCACTGCGTGCGCCCGCGGGCGACCACAGGTCGCCCCTACGGACGTCACATAGTTTTTACCATCCTTGCTCGGTTCTGTTGATGATGTCATCCTGCAGCGAGCGGGAAAGGGTGGTGAAGAGTGCGCTGTAGCCCGCCACGCGGACAACCAGCGTCTTGTAGTTTTCGGGATGTGCCTGAGCGTCTAGCAGCGTGTCCTTGGAGACGACGTTGTACTGTACGTGCATACCCTTCTGATCAAAGAAGGTGCGCAGGTAGGCAACAAACTTTTCAAGTCCGCCCATGCCGGACAGAGCCGAGGGATGGAACTTCTGGTTAAACAGCGTGCCGTTGGAGGCTGCTGCGTGATTGAGGCGGGATACCGAGTTGGCAGTTGCGGTCGGGCCGAGTGTATCTCTGCCGGACGCAGGGCCGACACCGTCCGCAATGGGGGTGTTGGAAAGTCTGCCGTCGGGGGTTGCACCGGTCTGGTAGCCCAGCGGTACGTTTGCAGATACGGGATACAGACCTGCCTGGAAGATACCGCCGCGGCAGTTGGTGAACTTGGGCAGGATATCGGTGTAGGTCTCGCCAACCTCGCGTGCAAATGCGTCCACGTCCTCAAGGTCGTTGCCGTATTTGGGCAGGTTAGTGATCATTTCGCGGATCTGCTTATATCTCTTCTTTTTATCCTCGGGGATAAAGGAAGCGGTCAGGAAGCTCTGATAAATCTCGGAGATCTGTGCGTTGGATACGTTGACGCCTGCCAGCACCAGCTGCTTGACGGTTTCCACGGTCAGCTCCTCGGCCTTCTTGGGGATAAAGCCCTCGCCGAAGTTGTTCTCAATGGCTTCCTTGTATTCAGCCATGGTGACCTGCTTGGTGTCGTATACCAGCGTCTTGACAGCCAGCAGACCGTCGGTGTTGTTAGCAATACCAAAGCCCTGAGGACCGGTGAAGTTGAATCTTGCGCCGCCCTCCTGGTTGGACTTGCCGCGCGCCATGCAGTCGTCGATCAGGGATGCCTGGAAGGGCAGGGGGCAACGAACGCTGTGCGCATAGTCGACCGCGTTGTCGGCCTGAACCATCATCTTGACAAAGAACTCCTGCTGGGTCTTATAAGCTTCAAAGAAGTCCTCAAAGCGGCTCATCTTGCAGACGTCGCCCGTCTTGGGACCGATCTGCTCACCCTTGTCCATGCCGTTTGAGAATACCATCTCCATAGGACGGCACATGTTAAAGAACGCAGCGTCGTGCCAGCCGTCGGTATAGTGGGGCACGCAGGGCTCCACGCAGCCGATGATGCAGTAGCGGCGAGCATCCTTGAGAGAAATGCCGCGATCCATCATAGCGGGAATGATGACCTCGTCGTTATAGAAAGCGGGAACGCCCATACCCTCGCGGGTAACGGCTGCCGCCTTGATCAGCAGATCGTGGGGGGATTTATTCCATACGCGGATGGAAAGTGAAGGCTGGGGCAGACGCACGTGGCACTGTGCCTCCATGCACATAAAGGACAGCTCGTTGGTGACGTCTTTGCCGTTCTCGTCCTGACCGCCAACGATCAGGTTCTGGAACATGCCGTAGCCCGCAAAGCCCTCGGCACTTGCTGCGTCACGCACCTTGTTGAGGTCATTGAACTTGACCCAGATGCAGTCCAGCAGCTCCTGTGCGGATTCAAGCGTCTCGATACCGCGATCGATATCGTGCTTGAACCAAGGGTACATATATCTGTCAAAGGTACCGGGAGAGATCGAGTGACCGCTGGATTCCAACTGCAGAATCTGCTGCACGAACCAGAATGCCTGGCAAGCCTCGTAGAAGCTTCTTGCAGGCTTACCGGGAACCTGCGAGCAAGCCTCGGCAATGCGAAGCAACTCCTGCTTACGTGTGCCGGTGGCTTCGGCAGCCATGTTATAAGCAAGCTCTGCGTATCTGTGTCCGTAAGCGGTGACAGCCTGTGCGCTCTCGATGACAGCCTCCAGGAAGTGCTTGCGGGACAGGTAATCGCCCTGACCCATGTCAAGCTTAGCTATTTCCTGCTCAGCCTGACCGATCACGCCCTCCATGCCAAGAGTGATGACCTTTTCATAGTCTACGCAAACGTGGCCGATGCCGTTATAGAAATAGTTACCGACCGTAAAAACGCCGTGGTTCAAGAAGATATCCAGGCAGTCGGGATCCATATTGGCGGCAGCCAGGTCGCTGACCGTCTTACCGTACCAGTAAGGATGCACCTTTTCCAGTCTTGCAACCGTCTCGGGAGAGATGTAGAAAGGGTCTGCTTCACGGGTTGCAACAGTCTCGTACTCGGGGCGCAGCCACTCGAAGGAATACTCGGGATAGGTCTGGCATCCGCGGGGGGAGACAGAGTTTGCACCGACGATCAGCTCGTCGGGACGGATGACGATCGGGATATTTTCAAGAATGTGACGCAGAGCGGCACTTCTTCTTTTGATAATGGGGAGATTCTCGGTTCTCTGATAGCTTTCCGTCACCAGCTCTGCGCGGTAAGGCTCAATTTCGGGGAGCTTGGCGTACAGATGCTCAACCAGGCGGGGAATGCGGTCGCTTTTGGCGATCTGAAATTTGATTTCTGCCATAATACGTCGTCTCTTTCTTTAGATTTGGTCCCAAAGCTCCTTGTGGGGAGCGGCAATCACGGTGGAGTATGCAAACATGCTCTGATCCTTTGCGTGTCTTGCACCTGCTTCAACGGCAGCAGTCACGTCGCCAACGTCGCCAACGATCAGCACGACGCCCTTACCGCCCATACCGCGGGAGGTACGCAGCTCGTAGATTTCAACCTTTGCGGTCTTGACTGCGATATCGGCTGCCTTGATGGCACTTGCGGCAGAGAAGGTCTCAATTACGCCAAGGCTGCCCGACTTGGGAGCGGCCTGCGTGCCGAACATAGCGGCAACCACGGCAGGATCGATACGGCCCATAATGCTGGAGTCAATCAGCTTCTGGTCGAATCTGCCCTTGACGTGCTCGATGGCTGCAGTGACGTCTGCGATCGCACCCGTGAGAATGATCTCGAATTTACCGGGGCATGCAGCGTGTGCGGAGATCAGCTGCACGCCTGCGCTCTTGAGCGCAGCATCGGTTGCTTCCACGCCTTGTGCAATGCTTTTCAGTTCAATAATTCCGATTGCTTGATACATATCTATACCTACTTATTTTTATTTCATGCTTCAATGATGATCCGGTTCTCATCCACGAAGGTGACCGAGCCTGTGATCGATGCGTACTGAGGAACCGAGAGGCCGGGGCCTGCGGTTGCGATCATCTGGCCGACCTCCACCTTGTCGCCGACTGCGACGCAGGGAACGGAGGGCACGCCGATGTGCTGCTTCATACGGATCTCCACCTTGTCTGCAACCAGATTCTGGGCAATGTAGGTGGGATGCTTGTCAAACTTGGCAACGCCCAGCACCTCTTTCCACTTCTGGGAGACCAGCATGCAGCTGTCGCGGTTATCCTCGGGAATAAATTCCTGATCGGGAGCGGCTACGTATTTCATGCCTTTTTCGGCAAGAATTCTCTTGTACTCCTTGATCACCATCATGGGCGAGATGCCCTGACAGCAGGAGAAGGTACCACAGATATCGCAGCTGCAGCAAAGGCTTGCCGTACGGATCAGCTCGGGATCCTCCTGCGCGGGATAAAGTCCTGCACGGATCAGTCTGTGCGGCTCAAGCGGGTAGCCCAGCAGGTGTCTGGGGCAAAGATCGGTGCAACGCGTGCAAGAGCAGCAGGTTGATGCTGCCAGACGCAGATTCTGCTCCAGCGTGCGCTGCTTTTGTACCACGGCGGGAATGTTGTCGGGCACGATGATCAGCGCCTTGGTGGTCTTGACCACGACGTCCGACGCGGGGTTCTTGATAATACCCATGGAAGGGCCGCCGTCAAACATGACGTAATTCTTGGGAACGGTGATGCCCGTCGCTTTGAGTACGTCCGAGATACGCATACCGACCGGTACCTTGACCGTGTATGCCTCGGGAATATCGCCGCCAATGGTCAGCCACTTGGTGATGACCGGCATATTTTCATGTACGGCATTACGAATATTGAAAACGGTTTCACAGTTATATACGATCACGCCCTGCGTAATGGGCAAGTTACCCGGCTTGATCAGTCTGCCGGTGACCTGATAGATCAGATTGATCTCGTCACCCATGGGGTAGATATTGGGAACGGTCTTGACGCAGATGCCGGGAGCAAGCTCCTGATTATCGGTAAGGCCCAGCGTCATGGCGCGGTATTCCTTGATGGCCAGCACCGCGCGGTTGATGTTGGTGTGCTCCATGACAAGCTGTGCACCCTGCACGACCTCGGGCAGCTTTTCGCGCACCAGCTCGTAGTCGGTATACATCAAAGGCTCGCACTCAATGCAGTTGATGACCAGCAGGTCAGCACCTTCTGTCAGCTTGGCGTAAGAGGGAAAACCCGCACCGCCTGCGCCGACAACGCCGTTCTTTTGCAGTATGGATTTTAATTTCAATTCGGGCATAACAATATTTCCTTATTTCAGAATGGGGTTACGCCGAAAAACTCGGCAATAATCAGTCGGTGGGCTTATCAATGACGCCGACGATCACGGCGTCCACGGGTGCATACTCGCTGCCTGCGGCAACGCGTGCGCTGCTGCCTGTCACAACCAGTACTTCTTCACCAATGCCTGCGCTGATGGTCTTGTCCACCGCTACCATATACTTATCGGTCAGCGTTTCCTTCTCAATGATCTGCACCTCCAAAAACTTGAAGCCGCGCAGAGAATCAAACTTGTTGGTGGAAACGATGGTTCCAACTACCTTACCTTTTACCATAATATCCTCCGAAAATCAGTTCTTGACCACGGTTACGGTGTAACCGTTCTTGTAGCCGACTGCGTTTGCATCGTCGGTATCCACGTGCATTTCCAGCGCGAAATCGTCGCGAACGCGAACCTGAACGCCGTACCATCTGGTCTTTCTGGTGCCCTGGAGTGCGTCAACGTCGATGTAGTCGCCGTCCTTGACGCCGTACTTGACTGCGTCGCTTGTGTGCATGTGGATGTGGCGGTTTGCAATAATGCAGCCCTCCTTGAGCTCCACGATGCCCTTGGGGCCAACGATGGTGACGGGAGCAGAGCCGGCAATATCACCCGACTCACGTACGGGGGGCTTGACCTTGAGCACAAAGGAATCGGTCAGAGAGATCTCCACCTGAGACGCCTTGCGGACGGGACCCAGCACGCGCACGTTCTCGATAGGACGCATGGAAGGACCGATCAGCGTCAGAGTCTCCTTGCAAGCGTACTGACCGGGCTGAGAGAGATCCTTGATGGGAGTCAGCTCGTAGCCTTTGCCGAACAGGGTTTCCAGATCCTGCTTGGAGAGGTGAATGTGTCTGTTGGAGATACCTACGGGGATGCCTGCGTCAGCATTGCAGCCGTCCATTTCCGCAATCACTTTTTTGACGATCGCAGCGATGTCGTTTGTGTTCATTGCCATAACTGTTCCTCTTTCTTATCTTGAATTCCGCCCGAGAGCGGTTCACATATTTTCACATATCGGTGCATCTCGAAAAAGGGAAATGCACTCATACGCAAAAATATGCCGTGGGTCTCGGAAGGGCGAAAAATCGCCCTTCCGAGGACTGCCGGAAACGAACTAATTTTTTTCTGTTTAAAATTAGCCGATCTTGGGCAGCAGCTTTTCAACGTCAGCGTGGGGTCTGGGGATAACGTGGGTTGCAACAACCTCGCCAAGACGGCAAGCAGCTGCACCGCCTGCTTCAACAGCAGCCTTAACAGCGCCAACGTCGCCACGAACCATAACGCTTACCAAACCGGAACCGATCTTCTCAGAGCCGATCAGAACAACGTTTGCAGCCTTTACCATTGCATCAGCTGCCTCGATAGCAGCAACAAGACCTCTGGTTTCTACCATACCAAGAGCTTCCATTTTAAAATCCTCCTAAAATGTAAATATTATTTTTTTATTTAAAAACTTGTGTGTGTGCCGTTTCCCGTGCTTTACAGGGAATCGGTCTTCAAAAACTTCATGATGTCGGGATGAGGGCGGGGAATGACCTCGCAGAGCTTGACGTTTCCAACCTCTGCTGCAGCCTTGGCACCGGCCTCCGCTGCCGCAGTGACAGCGGATACCGAGCCTTCAACCACAACCGTGACAAGTCTGCCACCCAGGCGTTTCTCGACATGAATCAGTTTTACGTTGGCAGCCTTGACCATTGCGTCAAGACCTACGATGGCAGTCACCATCGCCTGTACCTCGAGCAACGCGATTGCTTCCATGATTTAAGTACCTGTTAGCGTTTTGGGTTATCAATTAGCCCAGCTTGGGGAGAAGCAGCTCAACATCGTCGTGAGGAGCGGGAATTACGTGAGTAGCAACAACTTCGCCAAGACGGCAAGCAGCAGCACCGCCTGCTTCAACAGCAGACTTTACAGCGCCGACGTCGCCACGAACCATGACGCTTACCAGTCCGGAACCGATCTTCTCGGAGCCGATCAGGGTAACGTTAGCAGCCTTAACCATTGCATCAGCTGCTTCGATAGCAGCTACGAGACCTCTGGTCTCAACCATACCAAGTGCGAGTTTCATAATTTGTTATCTCCTTTTAAATTATTTACTTTTTTTCGAGGAAGTCTTTTTGGGAGCAGCCGGCTTTTCCTCAGCGGCCGGTGCCTCTTCTACTTTTGCAGTTTTGGGGTAACGGAGCTTATCTCGACCCGTTGCGGTCAGGTTAGCGAACCACTCAACCGAGGGATCAAGTCCTGCGATGATCTTGGACGTAATATACAGGTTTCTCTTCTTAGCCTCTTCCACGCCTCTGTCGTGCGCTGCCTGGACGGCGGAAGGATCACCCATGAATTTGACTACCATAACCAGCGGAACCTCGCATTTATCTGCGTTGGCGGGCTTGTTACGGTCGATAGCCACTACCTTGACGTCGGAGGTTTTTGCCACGACGTCGGCAACGATGATGGATGTCGTAAAGCCGTATACCTCGATCATTCCGAGAGCTGCCATATCGTCAACTCCTTATCAGTCTGCGATGTAGCAGATCTTGATGCCCTTCTGAGCCACGTTGGTCTCCATAGCCTCGTTCATCTTATCGAGCGGGAAGGAGTGGGTGATCAGATCTTCGATCGGAATGTTCATTTCCTTGCACTGGTGCAGGAAAGCCATGGTCGTGGGGTAATCCTCGGCGCTGTAGTCCCAGGAGCCTACGATGTTGATTTCCTTGTTGCACATTGCAAAGTGGGGGTTGATGGAATATTCACCGTTGTTGACGAAGAAGCCCATCTCGCACATGCCGCCGCCGCGACGGATGTAGCTGAAGATATCAGCAGCCGCTACGGGAGCGCCGGTGCACTGGAATGCGAAGTCAACGCCTACGTCGTTGGCAACTGCCTTGACCTTGGCAACTCTCTTTTCCAGGGTGTCTTCATCGGGTCTGCGGAAGCAAACGGTGGTCTTTGCACCCAGCTTCTGAGCAAACTTCAGACGGTCTTCGTTGCCGTCTACGGCGATGATGTGGTTAACGCCTGCAGCGCGGAGCACGCAGATCATCATCAGACCTACGGGGCCGCAGCCCTGCAGAAGAACCTTGGAGCCGAACTTGATAAGTCCCGTAGACTGTGCACGCTCCAGAGCGTGTACGCAAACGCAAGCCAGCTCAAGCAGCATTCTCTGGTTGAGGTTGAGGTCGTTGACCTGGAAGTAGGTCACGCCTCTGCCGCCCTTGATTACCATGTAATCAGCGAACCAACCGTTGAGGTGGTCGTCGGGCTTGTCACCGATCAGACCGAATACGCCCTGCTTGTCGCAGAGGTTGGTTCTGCCGGGAACCATACGGCACGCGTAGCATTCGCCGCAGCTGATAACCGAGGTGACGATCTTGTCGCCAACGCCGATCGGCTTGCCTGCGGTATCGAACTTGACGTTCTTACCAACGGCTACGACTTCACCGGTGCCTTCGTGGCCAAGCGTTACGGGGATCAGACCGAAGGGGTCGGACTTCCACTCGTGAACGTCGGTGCCACAGATACCCGCACCCTCTACCTTAACGAGGATGTCGTCGTCACCCAGCTCGGGGACGGGGTATTCCTTGACTTCAATTTTCTTTTCGCCTGTCAGCAGAGCTACGTGAGCGGTCTTGGGAAGTGCGCCGTGATGGCCGTGGCCGCCGCACTTGCAGTTGCCGTTGCCGCCACACTTGCACTCGTGCTTCTGACCGCCGTTGTTCATGCCCTCAAGGACCTGACGGACGATGCTTTCAATCTGAGAAGCAGAATAGTCCATGTAGTTTCTTTCCTTTCTGCGTATTTGTTAAATGATTCTGAAATGGTCTGCCATCACGCAGCGGCGGAGTCTGGTAAAGCTTCTTGCGGAAGTGATACCTTCGCCGGTCGGACCTGCGATGGTGAAGGTGGTGTGACCTTCGCCGCCAAAGCCGATGCCTGCGTAAGAGGGCGCGTTCTTGACGAAAATGGTGGTCTCAACAGCCTTTGCAAATCTGGAAAGGTTGTCGATGTTCTTGGAGTGCATGTGAGCCGTGTGACGGTTGCCATGCTCTGCCTTGACCGCCAGATCGATTGCTTCGTCGATGTCCTTGACGCGAACGATACCGAGAATGGGCATCATCAGCTCTTCCTGAACGAAGGGATGGTTGAAATCAACCTCGGCAATCGCGCAGCGGATCTCGGGACCGACGTTGATGCCGATCTTGGCGAGAATGACGCGTGCGTCGCGGCCTACGCAATCACGGTTGACCACCAAAGAGGTCTTACCGGTCTTGGGATTGGTCTTTTCGTCAAGCACGACCTTGACAAGCGCGTCTGCCTGTGCGCGGGTCAGCTTGTAGCATCCGTTTTTGAGCATGCCTGCGATCAGTCTGTCTGCGACGTTGTCGAAGACGAAGACTTCCTTTTCGGCGATGCAGGGAAGGTTGTTGTCAAAGGTGCAGCCGTCGATGATATCCTTGGCTGCCTTTTCGATGTCGGCGGTGTCGTCAACGATAACAGGGGGGTTACCCGCACCTGCGCCGATTGCCTTCTTGCCCGAAGCAAGCACAGCCTTGACAACGCCGGGGCCGCCGGTGCAGACCAGCAGACGGATTGCGGGATGCTGATACATCACGTTCGCGGTGTCAAGCGTGGGCTTCTTAACCGAAGCAACCAGAATTTCGGGGCCGCCTGCAGCGTGAACTGCACGGTTGACAAGGTCAACTGCGTAGTTGGAGGTTGCAATGGCACCGGGGTGGGGGTTGAATACGACGCCGTTACCTGCGGCAATCATACCCATGGAGTTACAGATGACGGTTTCGGAGGGGTTGGTGGAGGGGGTGATCGCACCGACAACTCCGAAGGGTGCACGTTCTGTCAGAGTCAGGCCGCAGTCACCGGTCTTTGCCTCGGCAACGATGTCCTCGGTACCGGGAGTCTTATCGGCAACCAGAATGTGCTTTGCGACCTTATGCTCCACGCGGCCCATCTTGGTCTCGGCAACGCCGAGAGCCGCCATGGCGGGAGCTTCTGCGCGAGTGTACTCGCGGATGGTAGTAATCAGTTTTTCTCTTTGCGCAACGCTCATGGCACGAATGGCCTTGTAGCCTGCTTCAGCAGCGGCAATCGCCTCTTCCATGGTGTCAAAGACGCCAATCAGGCGTCTGCCGTGATACTGGGTGCTGTCCCATTCCTTATCGGAGCTTTGAGCGGGGGACTGCACCTGCGCCAGTACCTTGGATACTACTTCGGCAATTTGCGCTTCGGTCCAGTTAATAGCCACCGTTCTTACTCTCCTTTCGGTAAATTCTTCGTCCTTTGGGAAGAATTACTTACCCAGAGAAGCGAGAACCTTCTTGGTGATCTCTGCAACGAGAGCAGCGTCAGCGCAATCAGCAGCGCCCTTTACGTTGTCCTTGCAGCGGCAGTTAGCGGTGCCGAGGTTCTTGCACTTCTGGCAACCGGGGTGCTTGCCGGGCAGACCCATCTTCTTACGCAGCTCCATGAGTCTCTCGAGCTCTTCGCAGGAGATCTCGTCGATGCGGCTGTTTGCGCCTGCACCGATCTGGCGAGCGTACAGGTTGATCTTTGCGTTGAACTCAACCTCTTCCATGGTGAAGCAAGCGCGCAGCAGAGTGTTACCAACGGTCAGAGCGCCGTGGTTCTTGAGCAGGAATGCGTCGTGCTTCTGGATGTAGGGCATCAGGGAGTCCGGAATCTCCATGGTGGAGGGCATACCGTAGTCACAGGTGGGAACGTTACCGATGGTCAGAATAGCCTCGGGCAGGATGTACTGGTCAAGCTCTACGCCTGCAACCGTGAAAGCGGTAGCTACAGGGGGGTGAGCGTGAACAACTGCGTTAACGTCGGGCCTTTCCTTGTAGACTCTCATGTGCATCTTGATCTCGGAGGAGGGGTTGAGTCTGCCGTCGATCTTGTTGCCGTCACCATCGATACGGATGATCATGTCGGGAGTCATGTAGCCCTTGGATACGCCGGTGGGAGTATCGGCGTCAATGACGAGTTCGGACATTCCGGTCCTGCTGCAGATCTGCTCAAGGATTTCGGACTCAGCGCAGAAAATATTGTCGACTGCGTCAGCTCGTGGCTGTAGAAATATGAACCATAAGAGCGCCCTGAAAGTCAGGGCGCTTTTTAATTTGTTGCGGAAAAGCAACGCTTAAGTTCAATATGATGCTGATAAATGATATAATTAGCAATCTGATATTGCTAACGGAGGTCTGCCCGTATGGGAATGATAAAACTTAAAAACGTCTCAAAATATTATTACAGCAAGGGAATCATCGCCAGCGGAATATCCAGGGTAAATCTGGAACTTGATGCCGGCGAATTTGTTGTGATAACGGGAGAATCCGGCAGCGGCAAATCGACTCTTCTGAACGTGATATCAGGCCTTGATACATATGAAGAAGGCGAGATGTACATAGAGGGCAGGGAGACCAGCCACTATACCGCTTCGGACTTTGAAGGATACAGGCAGAAGTACATTTCATACATCTTCCAGAGCTTTAACCTCGTATCGAGTTATACGGTATGGCAGAACGTTGCCCTGGCGATGCAGATCGATGGCTGCGAATCTGCCGAAATAAAGCAGAAGGTGAGCGACATCCTTAAAAAGGTCGGACTGTATGAGTTCAGGAACCGTAAAGTATCCAGACTTTCGGGAGGACAGAAACAGCGTGTGGCTATCGCCCGCGCGCTGGCCAAGGACACGAAGATCCTGGTAGCTGATGAGCCTACAGGCAACCTTGACAGTGAATCAGCCGAAGGCATAGTTGAGCTTCTGACAGACATCGCTTCCGACAAGCTGGTCATTGTAGTCACTCATAATTACGAACAGTTCAGGGACCACGCTACCCGCATCATAAAGATGCATGACGGCAAGATAGTCGAAGATACGGGAGCCGCAGCCGGCAAAGCTGCAGAAGAAGAGCCTGCTCAGGGCTACAGGAGCAGCAGAACAGAACACAGTGAAAAGAAAAAGCAGATATCCTACGGCACGCAGCTGAGGCTCGGTGTGAGGAATACATTCAATCTTCCGGCGAAGTTTCTGCTTCTTGTTCTGGTGTTCCTTTTTGTGGTCGCTGCGGTAAGCGCCCAGTATGTTTCTGTCAAGAAGCAGAAGGATACGGTGGCTGAAGTCGGCTGGAACAACTACTTCATGAACTATGACCCTAAGCGCATCGTCATTGAGAAGCAGGACAGGAGCGCGTTCACCAGGGCTGATTATGAGGCTATCGAAAATGCCCCTCATGTGGAGAAGCTGATACGTGAAGACATAATGTACGATTCTTCTGTCTATATTGAGAACAAGGACTTCTCTTTCTACGGGTATGTTCTCAGCATAAGCAACCTTGACAGAGAACCTGATCTCGGCGGCCTTCCTAAAGCTGATGATGAGGTGGTGCTTTCGGGGTATGACGACGGATGGACTTTCGGAGAAAAACCCGAGGAGATAGTCGGGAAGAGATTCACGATGATGACAGACGGAGGCGTCGAGAAGAAGGTCAAAGTAGCAGGGATCATTATTGAAGATCCCGGTACTGACGACATGTCCATGTTTACAGATAATAACATGATATACTTCTCCGATACTGCTCTTGCTGAAGTCCGAAAGGATATGTACGCATCAAACAGCACTACGACGATGCTTATCAACGGTACTGAGCAGCCGCTGTATCCGGGAGCCGGAGGCCTGATGGTCAATGAGAATGTTCCTGAAGGTTATATACTGCTTCCTACCAGCTACGATCCTATGTTCAAGGAGGGCTATGCCGCAGGCAAGGAAGTTGAGCTAAGTGCCAAGGCTCTTTATTATGAGCAGGAACTTAAGCTCATGATCATGGGTACGTACGGTGAAAAGACCTTTGAGAAAAAGACAGGTCTTGAAAACCTTGCTGACCATGACGGAGAGATATATATCAACGATATGGATTTCAGAAGGCTGTACGAGAAGGGAAGCTTCCAGGCATCCGTGTTCGTCGACGACACAAAAAACTTAAGGGGCATGAAAGACATGCTCGAAAGAGGAGGATACCACACTCTGGTACTGAAAGATCATATAAACAACTTTATAAACGAAGAACTGATCAATGTCATACAGCTGCCGGTCTCGGTGGTCGTATGCCTTGCGGTGTTCTTCATAGCATATTTCGTAATAAGACTCATTCTGAAATCCAGGGGAGTATACTTTGCTACCCTGAGGATGCTGGGCATGAGCAAGGAACCCGGCCGCCGCATCATGAGAGTAGAGCTGATACTTGACTGCCTTATCGCGTATGCGCTGTTCCTGCTGTTCATCTACCTGAACCGCAGCGGAGTGCTGCATTTGGAACAACTCACGGATTATCTCACTTATCTTACAGGAAGAGATTACGTGATCCTTGCGTTCATACTGCTTGTAATGGCGGTCCTGATCTCCGGACGCTTCATGAGGTCGATATTCAAAAGCTCGGCCATGGGAACATACAGAGAGGAGGCGTAGGGCATGGTAACACTTTCGCATGTAGATAAATACTTTTACCGCCGCAAGTCCAACCAGATCCATGTCATAAACGACACCTCTCTTGAATTCGGAGAAACGGGTCTGACAGCGCTGCTTGGGCCTTCGGGCTGCGGAAAGACAACGCTGCTCAATGTCATCGGCGGTCTCGACAAGGCAGATAAGGGAAAGATATACATCAACGGACAGAAGATCAACGGCAGGACTGCACATTCGGTCGACAGGATCCGCAACCTCAACATAGGATATATTTTCCAGAACTATAATCTCATCGATACCATGACGGTATTCGACAACGTCGCAATGGTGCTGAAGATGGTCGGCATAAAAGATGAGAAGGAGATCAGGGAGAAGGTCGAGTACGCTCTCGAGCTCGTAGGCATGTACCGCTACAGAAAGCGTTACGCAGACATGCTGTCAGGAGGAGAGAGACAGCGCGTCGGCATAGCCCGCGCCATCGTCAAGAACCCGGCAATAATCATAGCGGACGAGCCTACCGGAAACCTCGACAGCGCAAATACTCTTGAGGTAATGAACATAATCAAGTCCATATCGAGGGAGAAGCTGGTCATTCTGGTAACGCATGAGGAGAACCTCGCGGAGTTTTACGCGGACAGGATCATCCGGCTCAGGGACGGAAAGGTGATCTCTGACGAAGTAAATGAGAATGTCGAGGGTACATTTCCGTATTTATAGGAGACTAACCGGGTGTCACCTACGGATACGGAAGTTGTCTGTCCCCAAGGATTGTGGGCGAAATTGTAGTACTGGT
>JAZNYL010000048.1:0-10748 GCA_045594445.1 Eubacteriales bacterium | reverse complement strand
AAACGGAAAGAGTGTGTCTTATGTTGATGTACGTGCCCCTCAACGCCGCCGCCTTCGTGGCCGACCTCCACTACCACAGCAGTCCCGACGGCACCTCCGCCATCCTCAGCCCCAAGGCCGAGGCTCCCGAGGGAGAGGACGGGAGACGGCTGTTTGAGGCGCTGGAGAGAGCGTTCTGATCCTTAATGGGATAAAAAAGCATACACATATATCGCGCCTTCGCATCAAACGGTATATGTGTATGTACAATTCGATTTGGTTTGAAGTTGGCTCACCAATACAAAAGCACCGATGCAATCGCATCGGTGCTTTTGTATTGGTGCCCCGTACGAGGAATCTCACCCGGCAATGCAAGCCGCAAGGCTTGCATTGCGGGTTCGCATTCGCCGCGAATCCGTCGGAAAGCGGCTCGCGAAGCGAGACATTTTCCAGGCGAAGAGCGTGCAAATTCTCGCCGCAGGCGAGGTTCCCGTACTTTGCATTGATTCTTGAAAAAAAACTCACCCGGCGAGACGAGCCGCAGGCGAGATTCCCGTGTGTCGATTTGGCTTGGCGTTGGTTACGCCGGAATTTGCGGTGAGCTCATTTATAAATTGTGCTGGAGAATCAGCGAGGCGTATTTCCACAGTTATTTCGAATCCGTTTTTTTACGGGTTTGAATTTAGCATGACTATTTTCACCAAACGTCTATCCTCTCTCCCTTGACGCCTGTTTAGCGTTTGTGTTACAATATTCATATACTCTGTGTGTGCGAAAGGAGATACCCATGAAGTTGTGCGACATTCATCTGCGAGATCCTTTTATTTTTGCCGAGAACGGCGTATATTATCTTTACGGTACCCGCCGCGGCCCTGCCACCAAGGTCATTCCGTGGACGGGACTGGACGTTTATACCTCGACCGATCTTGTCGAGTGGAGTGAGCCGCACGAATGCTTTACCCGCCCTGCGGACTTTTGGTCGGATCGCGACTTCTTCGCTCCCGAGGTGTATCACTACGGTGACGCTTACTATATGTTTGCCAGCTTCCGCAGCGAGACGCATCTGCGCTGCTCACAGATTCTCAAGGCCGATAGCCCCATGGGTCCGTTTTTGCCTTTTTCCTCAGGGCCTATCACGCCCGAGGATTGGGTTTGTCTGGATGCGACCTTTTACGTGGACGAGCAGGGAACTCCCTGGACGGCGTTTTGCCATGAATGGACGCAGGTTGGCGACGGCACGATTGAGATCATGCCCTTGACCGCAGACCTGACCGCGCCGGCGGGAACGCCCGAAACCGTGGTTCGCGCGGGAGACGCCGAGTGGTCGTATTCGTTGGTTGATCCCACCTCGCGCAACTACGTTACTGACGGCCCGTTCTTCCGTAAGGGCAAGAACGGTAAGCTGTATATGCTTTGGTCGGGATTTCACGCAGGCCCGCAGTATTGGTACGTGCAGGCACTGGTCATCAGCGACAGCGGTGATATCCGCGGCCCTTGGCGTCACGCCGATCAATTTATCTACGACGAGGACGGCGGACACGGCATGATCTTTGACGGCTTTGACGGAAATCTGTACCTGGTCTTGCACAGTACCAACGTCAATCCCAACGAGCGCCCGAGGCTCTTCAGAATCAAGGAGACCGACGACGGCTTTGAAATTGTCGAGCGCGTAGAGTCGTAATAAAAAAGAACGGGTAGTCCTTGCGGACTACCCGTGTTTTGTTATTCCTGCTTGCTGCCCTGACTCAGAGCTGCTGCGCGGTAAGTGCCCTCGGTCTTGGCACATTCCTCTGCCCACAGCGCTGCCTGACGGTCGTAGATCTCCTGCGGAATTTCGGGAGTGCCCGAAGAAAGGTTGGGCAACAGCATATCGCCCGCTGCCTTGGGGTCGGTGCAGGCGGTATCATGACGCCACTTTTCTCGCTCTTCCTTGTTGCGGAGGTTAGGAACCTCCATGGATACGCCGCCTGCCAGAATGGATCTGTATGCGAACAGACCGGGCAGGAACATATCCAGTGCCTCGTAAACGTCGATGGTGTCTGCCGTCTGATCTCCCAGAATGCGCTTGATGAAGTAGTACATGGAGAAGAAGTCGGATCCGCCGTGACCAAAGCCCTCTACGTCTTCTGCAGGAGCGTGCTCAGGGAAGTAGGAGCGCAGAGAGCTTGTCTCGTAGCCGCCGTCGTACTCGTCTTTGTTGACGTAGATCTTGGCAATATGTCCGTCCATGGCATCCTCGCGTCCGCATTCCATTCTGCCCTTGGAGCCGTACATGGTGTACCAGATGGAATTCTTATACAGATCGCCGTGAATGGATTTGACGATACCGCCGTTCTCCAGCGTGACCATCTCAATGCCAAACTGGCCGCTCTTGCATCCTGTGCGCAGACGGCGGGCGTTCTTTGTGCCCTCAAAGCCGATAACCGATACGGGGCGCAGGCCGGTGGAATGGATGATGGGGCCTAAGGAGTGGGTGCAATAGAAGGTGGCGTAACCGTTGTTGCGCCAATGGTCGGATTCGCCGTATGCAATAGAAGGCCAGATGGATTCGCAGTTGTGAATGTATTCGCCCTCGCCGTACTCAAATTCGCCGATCTCACCGCTCTCGTAGAGCTTTTTCATTTCGTAGGGAGCGGGCATATAGCAGTAGTTTTCACCGTAAGAATACACAAGACCGCTTTCCTCCACGGCTTCAACCAGCTCCACAGCTTCCTTCATGTTCTGCACGGGCAGCACCTCGGAGAATACGTGCAGGCCCTTTTTGAGGCAGCGGATGGCAAAGGGCGCGTGCTCGTTAGCGTAGTTTGCCAGCACCACGGCGTCCATGTCGTGTTCGATAAACTTATCAAAATGATCGTAGAAGGTAATATTGAGTCCTGCGGCAGCCTCTCTTTGCGCGTCCAGCGCCTCGGGGCTCTTGTCACAGATAGCGACCACCTCTGCGTGGTCTGCTCGCTTACAGTAGTTGATCATGCTGGTGCCGCGATAAGCACCCAAAACGCCAATACGTACTTTTTTCATGAGGTCCGTTTCCTTTCGTTTGTTTGATAAACAATGGATATGATGGTCTTTCCGTTACCATTATACCATATACGGCGCCTGTCGTCTGTGGCTAAATTCCACATATTTGTGAAAAATAGTTATGTCATGGTTGACTTCCAAGCCAACCTATGGTATACTGTTGCCATCTGAGCAAAGGAGGAAAAAACATGGCCGAGCAGAACGTTTGTCGCTTCGTACCCCGAGAGATCAACGATCACAGCATTCATACCGTTCATTTCGTTTTGGAAACCAAAGAGCAGATCTATACGGGCTTGCGCTTAAAGTCGCTCTATACCGTGTATTTCGTGCTCCGTGGGCAGGGCAAACTGCACACCCGCGGTGAGGTGCTTGATCTGACGGAAGGAGACGTCTTTTTTTCGTTTCCCGCAGAGCCCTTTGCCATTGAGTCGGTAGCGGATTTTCAGTATATGTATATCAGCTTTTTGGGCGCGCGCGGCAATCGCATTATGGAAAAGCTGGGAGTTTCACCCAAGGCCGTGTTGTTTTCGGGCTGCAAGGAGTTGGAAACGGTCTGGATGCAGGGCTTGCAGAGTCCCGCGGAGCTTTCGGATATTGCCAGCGAGGCCGTGCTGCTCCACACCTTTGCTTACCTTGGCAGACGCCTGCCCGAGTTTTCCTTTGGCGATAAGGGCAGGATTGATCTGGTATCCATGATCCAGAAGTACGTGGACGAGCACTTTTCGGATCCTGACTTTTCCTTGGAGAGACTGGGGAACGATCTGAAATACAACAAAAAGTACCTGTCCACGGTATTCAAGCGACACGTGGGCGTGGGAATCGTGGAGTATTTGCACACAGTGCGCATCCAGCACGCCTGCACCATGCTCAAGCAGGGATATACCAGCGTCAGCGACGTAGCCCTGCGCTGCGGGTATCCCGACGCGCAGTATTTTTCCAAGGTGTTCAAGCGCAGAATGTCTATTTCTCCCCGCGAATATATGGCAACGATCAAATCCGATCCGTCCGCCATGTAAAAAGAAAAACCGAGGCTTTTTAGCCTCGGTTTTTTTATGGTTGCTTACATCAGCGCGCGGTACAGCGTGGTTAAAGTGTCCGCGTCCTCAACGGGAGAAGCGGAAATGACCACAAGGCCGTCTGCGGTGATGGTCACGCTCTTGCCTGCATCGGCAATGGCTTTGGCGGGCATGACGTAGGTGATGCCGTAGTGCGAGTAGGTGTCAAGTCCTTCGCAGGAAATGCCGATGATCTCTTCCACAAAGGCCTTAGGGAGATAGAACTCGTCGCCTCTGCCCATCATTATGCCCTTGGTGCTGGAGGCGTCCAGTCTGACCTGCTTACCGCCTGCAAAGGCGTTGTAAGAGCCGGCCTTGAGCACGATCATGTCCTCGGTCAGTACCTCGGGGATTTTGGGATCGGTCTGCACGGTGGTGTAGCGGTAGTTGAAGCGGTCGTTGGGAGCAGCGTCGCCCTGATCAAGGAACTGCATGACGTTGCCGTCTGCTACCGAGTTGTCCGCCCACTTGAAATCAAAGGTGTCGCCAAGGTTCATGACCGAGCGTGCGATCTTGATCTGCAGCACGTTGCCGCGCAGATTGTACTCGGCCTCGCCAACCGTTTCAAAT
Organism: Eubacteriales bacterium; assembly: GCA_045594445.1. GTDB lineage: Bacteria > Bacillota > Clostridia > Oscillospirales > CAG-272 > SVQP01. The sequence goes on along the minus strand of JAZNYL010000048.1, from coordinate 6,123 downwards.
TCCCAAGTGTCGGTGCCCACGAACTTTTCCACCGAAACCTTGCCGTCCGCCTGCGAGCGGTTCAGAATGAAATCATAGCCGTGCCAACCGGTCTGTGCGTTGCAATCGGCGTCGATAAAGAGGTTCATCCAGTTCTTCCCCTCGGGAGCGGTGATGTTTTCGGCACACTCTGCATAGAAGTACAGGTTGTCGGCATCCGAGGAGACCTTGCAGGTCACAAAGTCGTTGCGTCCGGAGGTGTTTACGTAGCGGAAGTCGCCCACGTAGGAGAAGTGATCGCGATCCACGGTGTCACCCTGATAGTCGCGGTATTCGGGGCCAACGATATTCCATTGTCCAACGTCACCCGCAATATCAATTGCCCATTGCTCAAAGGCTGCCTCGCCTGCGCGAGAGCCCTTGTATTTGCGGATATTCTGCACCATCTGGTAGAAGTAGTTGTCGTTGTAGCCGCCCGTCATGGGTTCGATGTCGCGGGAGTACTCGGTATTGAAGGCATCCACGTAGTACCATTGATACTTGGGATTCTTTTCGTCCACCTTATATTCGTTGCAAATGGTCTGTCCCTGCGCGGGATTGCCCGAGCCGCCGCCCCAGCGGCCTGCCCACCATTCGTTCCAGCCCGTGATCATGACCAGCGGAGGATCTACCTCCATCGCGTAGTCAAAATGCTCCTGGAAGGCAAGTCCCAGCCCCGAAGTGGTCTTCATGAGTGCGTAACCGAAATCCCAATCGCCCTCGTAGTCGGGAATGCCGTTTTTCTTGGTGTAGCTGCGGCCGCCGTTGGTGCCTGCGCTGCCGTTTGCCCAGAAGCCGCACATCACGATCATCTGCTCCACGTCGCCCTCGGGGGAGAGACCGGGAGACTGGGGATACATATCTGCCCATGCCCAGCGTCCCTTGCCGTCCTTGGAGGTGTACCAGCCGTCGCTTGTGAAGGCCCAGCTTTGACGTGCGGTGAAAAAGTCGTTCATTTCGTCGGGTAATGTTTTGCCCAGCGAATCGGGGTAGAAGATCAAGGGCTTGCCGTCCCACATAAACCACATATCGGCATATTTGCCGGTGGAATAGTAATTGTTCCAAAGGAAGGTCAGTGATGCAGCAGCCAGGGAATCTGTATTGCCGCAATGGAAGCAGATCTGCGGTACCGCATAGCCCTCGGTGCGCATCTCACTCCAAACGCGCAACAGCGCTTCAAGGTTTCGCTCGTAGATAATGCCATTGGTCGCATCCACGTAAATGAAATCCACGCCTGCCTCCGCCAGCATATAGCCGTGCTTACGGATGACCCATTCGTCGTCCGAGTTGTAATAGCCGAAGTAGGGCTCTGCCCAATAGTGCGCAAAGCCGAGGTTGCCCTGCGGGATCAGATCCCACACAGCGTCCACACCGCCTGAAAGATAAGCAGCCGTGTGGTCGAACAGGGGATTTTGTCCCTGCTTGGAGGCGTTGTGCCACATAAAGTAGAAAATACCAACCTTTTTGTCGCCCGGTGTGGCGGTGTCCGTACCCACGGGGGTGGTGCGATCCACGTCGTCGGTTGCCACCCACGTGTCCGCAAAAACGTCGCGGGAGTTGAGCATGTCAATGGGCTCGGTCGTGTAACCGGTCGATTCGCCCGTGACCTTAATATCGGTGAGCTTTACTGCTTTTTTCATGTGATGCGTCCAAATGCGCGCGTAACCCGTTCTTTCCACCGGTGCTTCAAGCGGCTCGGTGATATTGGGGGTGTCGCTTCCTTCCAAGTAAAATTCCAGCTTGTCGTCAAGGATCACCAGCTTTGCCAAAGGCGTCTTGGTTCCTGCGTCGTTGTAAAAGATCGAGATCACGTTAGCAACCGGGTCGTCCTCAACGATCAGGCTCACACCCTTGGAAAAATCCACGGGGCAGGGGAGCATGGTGCAGCCCGGCCACTTGCCCGTACGCAGACCGATCTTTTGATCCTTCATCAAAATCCATACGCGCGCCGACTCGTGGTTGGGCGCGGTCCCCGTACCGGACAAGCGCAGACCAAGGTAAGCGGAGTCGTAATTTGCCTCGGGCTCCGGCTCGGTGGAGGTCAGCTTGAACTGATACTTCGCGGTGACCGTGTCGTTGAATTTGACGCCGATATTGAAATTGGCTACGGTGTTGGGATTGAGCGAAACGGTGCTCTTTTTGGCTCTTCCTTCGCCGATTGCAAATGCAGGGTCGGGATTGTCGGCGGAATATACGTGCTCCTCCGAGACGGTCATTTCAATCTCGGTCAAGGTCTGCTTTTCAAAGCTCAATTCCGTGGTGTTCTGAAAAGGTCCTTCCTGAGGCTTGGAGCGATCTGTCTCGGAAATCTGCTCCTGCGTGCCTTGCTCTTCGGTGCTTTGCTCCTCACCTTGCTCTCCTTGGCAGGCAAAAACGCCCAGCAGCATGGATGCGCACAAAAGGCAAAGAAAGATGCGTTTGATTGACTTGGGCATAAAAACCTCCTTGATTGTGACGATTGCGGATTATTGATCTGCGTAAAGGTCGTGGTAATAAACATTGTTTTGCTCGGTTGCTATCGGTCTGTATGCGAAGATAAAGGGTGCGTCACCGTAGCTGATCGGCTCCTTGGTGGGCTGCTTTTTGTTCATGATGCGCGAGTCCGAGCCGTGATCGTAGCGGAATGCGCTGCCATCCTTCGGATCGGATGCAAGGATAAAGACGTGCTGCGGGCCGCCATCCTTGGCGGGACGCACGAACACAATGTCTCCTGCACGCAGGTCCTCGATATTCGTGATTTTTTCAAATTCCATCTCCTCGCACCACGAGTGCAGGTTAGAAACCACCTTGCCTTGCACCAGGGGCTGATCGGTAAAGCCCGCGCGGTACAAAATCCAGTCCACGAGTCGGTCGCAGCTTGAGCGGTGCGGCGCGTGATTGATGCCGGGATTGGTGCAGGAATCTCCGTACTTGAAGTTTTCCGTTCTTGCGTAGTTGACGACGTAGTATCCCTCGCGCAGCAGATTGGTCTGCAAGAGCGAATAGGGGGTGTATACCACCTCGCCCTTCTCGTTTGCCACGCGGTAGCCGTATTTCATGTATTTGTCGCAAGTTGCCTTGGCCTCCTCAAGCGTTGCGAACACCTCGCCCTTGACGTTATCCTCGGGCAGGTGCAATCTGTCCTCGTAAAGACATACGTAGTAGCCCGGAGCAACCTCGGGAATCGGTTCGGCAGGGCCGCGATCCTTGGCAATATAAGCGTCCGCCTCGGCGCGATCCGCGCAAAAGGCGATTTGCTCGATGATGAAAAGGTTGCCGGGATTGACGAAATTGGAATAATCCAGGCGGAAACCGTCGTTGAAGCGCACGCACCAGTCCTCGGTTTGCTCGGTTGCTTCAAATACCACGTATTGCGGAACGCGCTCTCCGAAGAATTCGGAGTCGCCTCCGTAAATTTCGATCATGGAAAATCTGCCCTTGGCGTGCTCGCGCTCGTTTGCGGCGTAGAACATTTCAAAGGCACCACCCCATTCGGCCCGGATCTTGAATACGATTATCTTTTTTTGCTCGGGGGTAAAGGGCACGTAATTGCCCGTTTGCTCGTTTAAGGGGTAACCCGCCGTGCGGTACATGCTGTCAACGTCCCAGGCAACGCTTGGGTCGCGCGATTCCTTTTTGGCCGTTGCCTCCAGACCCGCGTCACTTTGCTTGATCGCGGTGGCCGTACCGTGGGGAAAGGCCGCCTTGAACACCGCTGCATCCAGCTCTGCAAGACTGATGCGATCTGGGTAGGGGATCAGATAGGGCAGCGGCTCCGGCTCGGGGGCTGCAATCTCGCTCGTATGAGTCGGCTGCTCCGAACTTTCCGCAGGTGGTGCCGATTCCTCTGACTGACCGGTATTGTTGCACGCGGCAAGGCAGGATAGCAGGGACGCAAGCCCCAATATATAGCAAAGCATCCGTTTTGGTGTCATTGGACAGTCCTTTCTTTTTTAAAAAAACGTATTGAATACCGGGTTTATTGTAGCATGGGCAGATTGCCTTTGTCAAGCATGCACAAACAACACGTGTATTTTAGTCTGTATTTTCTGTCTATTTGTCTTATTTTATTGACAATTTGTCAGATGATGATTTATAATATTGATATTACGAAACAAAGCAAACGGAAGGGAAAATATATGAATACTGTTCCTCGTTTTTCATTCAAGTACCGGGGTAAGCCCTTTGATCAGGCAGATGCAAGAGTGACCAATACGGACTACGGCCGCCTTTACGAGCTGGCCGACGGACTGCGCGTTGAGCTGCACGTCAAGGAATATCCCGCATACAATGCCGTCAGCTGGATGCTTTGGTTTGAGAATTGCGGCGAATACGACAGCGGCCTGATCAGCGACGTGCTTGACTGCGATGCGACCTGGTGCTTTGCCGAGGTCCCGGGCGTCACGCCGCCGCTTTCCTTGTTTGATACCGACGGATGCGCGGGCTACGAGGCATACCTGTACTCCGACCGTATCGCAGAGGAATGCAAGGTACACGAAACCAAGATGCCGCTTGGCAAATCGCGCTCTTTTCATCCTCTTGGCGGTCGCTCCTCCAGCGGACAGCTACCGTTTTTTGAGTTCTATACCCAAAACCGCGGTCTGTATGCCGTCATCGGTTGGTCGGGCCAGTGGCGCGCGACCTTTGCGCACACGCAAGGGGATACGCTGGAGCTTAAATCGGGATTGGATTATACCGCCTTCAAGCTGCACCCCGGTGAGCGCATCCGTACCTCTTCCATTCTGCTCATGGAATTCTCCGGCAGTCGCGTGCAGGGAAGCAATCAGCTCCGTCGCCTGATCAAGCACGAGCTGTGTCCTTTTTCTGCCGAGCAATTTCCTTTTGCCCTGGAGGGCATGGGCTTGACGACTGAAAGACACCTTTACCATCTGAATAAGTTCCGCGACCACGGCGTTAAAGCCAATTACTACTGGATCGACGCAGGCTGGTACGGTAAGGGCGGCACACCCGGAGCGGGGGATTGGTATAAGCAGGTGGGCAACTGGCAGGTGCGCCCCGACGAGCATCCCGACGGCCTTTTGGACGTGGTCGGAGCGGTGCACGAATCGGGTATGAATTTTCTGCTTTGGATGGAGCCCGAGCGTGCGTATCCCGGCACCGATCTTGCGCTGGAGCATCCCGATTGGCTGTACCCTTTGGACGGCTTTTATCTGCTTTTGCGCCTTGATAAGGACGAGGTGCGCGAATATCTGTTTGAGGTTATTTGCTCCTTTATCGATACGTTGCATATCAAGTGTTTCCGTCAGGACTTCAATATGGAGCCCCTGCAATCCTGGCGCATTACCGACGAGATGGACCGCGGCGGCATCAACGAGATCAAGTACATCATGAACCTGTACCGTCTTTGGGACGATCTGCGCGCCAAATATCCCGATCTGGTGATTGATAACTGCGCCTCGGGCGGGCGCCGCATTGACTTTGAATCCCTGCAAAGAGCCATTCCGATTTGGCGCACCGATGCATTTTGCGAGCCCGACCTCGATCCCGATGCGATTCAGACCCAGATGTTTGGTTACAACCGTCTGATTCCTTGCTCGGGCGGCGTGTGCAAGAGGATGGGTGACACCTATGCCACGAGAAGCTCCTATGCGCCCTGCTACGTGGGCAGCTGGTGGTGGACAGATCGTCCCGATCGCCCCGAGCCGGACGAGGAAAAGTGCGCATGGATGAAGAAAATGTGCGACGAATACCGTGCTCTGCAGCCCTACTTCTCCTGCGATTTCTATCCGTTGGAGAACGGCGGCTGGTCGTATGCGCACGGTGGATGGGCTGCCTATCGCTACGACAGACCCGAGCAGGGCGACGGCATCGTGATGGTCTTCCGCCGCGCCGGCTCCAATTGCGTGGCCTCCTCTTACGTGCTGGAAGGGCTTGATCCAAAGGCAAGTTACACCGTGACCGATATCGATACCAAGGAAACTTGCGAGGTTCTCGGTAGCGTGCTTGTCAAGGATGGCTTGAGCGTCACCGTCCCGAATCAGTATCAGAGCAAGATTCTGATCTATCAGAGAAAGAATTAAGAAAAAAGCAAACGATGCGCAGCATCGTGGGTCTTTTATGTTTTCGCCATGGTCGCAAGCATTTGTGCCGAAGTCGGAGGCCAAG
>JAZNYL010000047.1:0-19121 GCA_045594445.1 Eubacteriales bacterium | reverse complement strand
AGTTTGAGCATGTGGAACATGACGCAGGCGAGAACATCAAGTGGAGCACCGGCCCGATGGATCTGGTGAAGCTCAAGCGCGTCTTTGAGCGCTGGGAGATGCAGCAACTCTATATTTTTTGTTTGAAAACAGGGCTGCCTCAAATGAAGCAGCCCATTTTTTATTCTCATCCCGCTAATTTCGCACGCCCATAGGGCAGCTTTGTTAATTATCCTGACTGTCCAGCACGCAGTCGATGACAATGCAAACGGCAAGGACAGCGACGGGATCGTAGTCGCGGTCGTTGACCTCTACCTCGTAGGTGTCGCCCCAGGTAAACCATTGCTTTTGCACGCTTGCTACGTGGCGGCCGTTGTCTGTGACGTCGTAATCGTGATCGAAAAAGTCGCCCTCAATCTCCCAGCCCGGGCCTTCGACTGTGTAGTAAGGGGTGAACATGGAAAACTCCTTGACCACCGTGGCTTGGATCTCACCGTTTTTGACGATGTGGTAGCGCGGGCGGAAACGGAAGAGCTCCTGCTCAATGCGATAAAGCTCGTTGCCACGCGTGTCCATGATGGTCAGGTTTTTGCCAAACGAGAAAAACTCGCCCTTGACCAAAAAGATCTCGTTGCCTGCCACGTCGTAAACAGAAAAATTGTCGTTCCAGGAAAATATTTTTTGTTCTACGTAGTATTTCATTTCAAAGATTCCTTTCTGACGCTTTCAGCGTACCGCACGGTCTCCATGGCGTCCTTGGCATAATGGTCGGCGCGAATTTGCGCCGCGTATTCCGCGGTCAACACGGCACCGCCCACTACCACGCGGCAATCGGGGGCTTGCTCGTGCAAAAGGGCAATGGTTCGCTCCATTGCGGGGACGGTGGTGGTCATGAGCGCGCTCAGGCCGCAAAGGGGTGCGTGATGCTCCTGCACGGCGGCAAGCACCTGCTTTGCAGGCACGTTGCGGCCAAGGTCAATGACGCGGAAATTGTAATTTTCCAAGAGCAGCTTGACGATGTTTTTGCCGATGTCGTGAATGTCGCCCTCCACCGTGGCAAGCACGAAAGGAATTTGGCTTTCATCACTGTCTTCTTTGGTGCTCTGTGCCTTGATGCGTTCAAATGCGGCCTTTGCGGCCTCGGCTGAAAGCAAAAGCTGCGGCAGATAGAGCGTTTTTTGGTCAAAGCGCGCACCCACCAGATCAAGCGCGGGAATGATTTCCCGGTTGATAATATCCATGGGATCGCGCAAAGTCAGCAGCGCGTCGGTCTCGCGTGCGGCAACCTCGGCAAGCCCCTTGAGAATGGCTTGCTGCAGGGGTGGCAGGGCATCTTTGGGTACAGAGGTCTGCGCGACGGACGCAGCACCCACGGGCGTGACGCGGGCAATGTAGTCGGTGCAGCCTGCGTCCAAGCCGGAAAGCGCGCGGTATGCCAGATATGCGTTACGTACGGCGGCAGAATTTGGGTTCATGATGGCTGCGGAAAGGCCGTTTTGCATGGCCAGCGTGAAGAAATGAGAGGTCAGCACCTCGCGCTCGGGCAGACCGAACGAAATATTGGAAATGCCCAGCACGGTATGGCAGCCAAGGCTTTCGCGAATCTCACGCATGGCGGCAAGCGTTTGCGCAGCCGCTTCGGGATTGGTGCTGACCGTCATGGTCAGCGTATCAAACACGACATCTTTTTTATCAATCCCGTACTCTGCAGCCGTCTCTAAAATGCGCTTGGCAATGGCCACGCGGCCGTCGGCCGAGTTGGGAATGCCGTCCTCGTCCAGCGTCAACGCAACCGCTACGCCACCGTATTTTTTGACTAAGGGGAAAATAGCCTGCATGCTCTCGCGCTTGCCGGAGACCGAGTTGATCATGGCCTTGCCCACGTATCTGCGTAAGGCGCGCTCCATGGCTACGGGGTCTGCGGTGTCGATCTGCAAGGGCAGATCCGTTACGGTCTGCAGCTCGCAAACCGTGTGACAGAGCAGGGAAGGCTCATCGATTTCGGGAATGCCCACGTTGACGTCCAAGAGGTGTACGCCCTGCTCGGCCTGCGCAAGTCCTTGCTCCAGCACGTAGGACATATCTCCCTCGATCAAGGCCTGCTTGAAGCGTTTTTTGCCGGTGGGATTGATGCGCTCCCCAATCAATAAGGGCGCATTGGAGAAATTGACGGCATGCGTATAGGACGACACCACGGTGTCGTTTTTCTTTTGTTTGGGGGTGGGCTTGACTGTCTGTGTCAGAGCCACCGTTTTGGCGATATGTGCGGGCGTCGTACCGCAGCAGCCTCCGGGCAGGCGCACGCCAAGAGAGACCAGCTCTGCCATGACGTTGGCGAATTGGTCGGCATCAATATCGTAGATCGTATTGCCCGCAGCATCCGCACGGGGAAGGCCTGCGTTGGGCATGAGCAGCACGGGCACGGATGCAGCGTCCAGCATACGCTTTGCAACCGAGGCAAGCTGCGCAGGCCCCAGCGAGCAGTTTGCGCCGATCGCGTCGGCGCCCATACCCTCCAGCATAGCAACCATAGCCTCGGGGGAGGCGCCCGTGAGCAGCTTTCCGTCCGCACCGTAGGCGTTGGAAACGAACACGGGCAGCGTGCAGTTCTCCTTGACGGCTAACAGCGCGGCCTTGGTCTCGGCGCAATCGTTGAAGGTTTCAATCAAAACAAGGTCCGCGCCTGCGGCAGCGCCCAGACGCACGGTTTTTGCAAACAGAGCAACGGCGTCCTCAAAGTCAAGGTCACCGTAAGGGCGCAAAAGCTTGCCCGAGGGGCCGATATCAAGCGCCACGTAAGCGTCACTCACGCCTGCCTCGTTCATAGCCGCACGCACGTTTTGCACGGCTGCTTGAATGATGGCGGCAAGCTCGTCGTCAGAGTAGTGCAGAGCGTTTGCTCCGAAGGTATTGGCGGTGACGATGCGGCTGCCTGCCTCAAGATAGGCGCGATGAATGCCGCGCACCACCTCGGGGTGCAAAAGATTCCAGCACTCGGGCTGCTCACCCGGAGCAAGGCCTGCCGCTTGCAGCAGCGTGCCCATGCCACCGTCCATATATATGATATTGTTGGAAAGCTGATCAATCAAGGACATGAGATCCCCTCCACTTTATTTTCCCAGAATGTCGGAAAGATTGGCCATAATGGCGGCTGCCACGTCGGGCTTGTTCATGGAATAAACGTGCACGTGCGTGACGTTGTTGGCAAACAGGTCAATGATCTGATCGGTCGCGTACGCAATGCCTGCCTGCTTCATGGCGGCAGGATCGTTGCCGAATCTGTCCACCAAGGAAAGGAATCTGCGTGGCATGTGCGAGCCTGAGAGCTTGACGGCGCGTTCCACCTGCGAAGCGTTGGTTATGGGCATGATGCCGGGCAGCACGGGCACGGTAATGCCCGACTCGCGCGCCTTATACACAAAATTGAAGAAAAGATTGTTGTCAAAAAACATCTGCGTGGTCAAAAAGTCGCAGCCCGCGTCCACCTTTTCGGCAAGGTGGCGCAAATCGTCCTTTTGATTGCGGCTCTCGGGGTGCACCTCGGGATAGCACGCGCCGCCAATGCAGAAGTCCGCGCCGCTCTCGCGCAGCTCGCGCACAAGGTCAATGGCGTGATGGTAATCCCAAGTCGCGCGATCCGCATCCGAGAGATGCGCGGGAATATCACCGCGCAAGGCCATGACGTTCTCAATTCCTGCCTCTCGGATCGCCTTGATCTGCTTTGCAACCGTTTGCTTTCTGGAAGAAACACAGGTCAGGTGCGCGAGCATGGGTACGCCGTAGCTTGCCTTGACGTGCTTGGCGATCTCCAGCGTGTATTGGCTTGTGCCACCGCCCGCACCGTAGGTCACGCTCATAAAGGGCGGGTGCAATGCAGCAATTTGGTCGATCGCTTGCTCCACGCTTACAAAGGCCGAGTCGGTCTTGGGCGGAAACACCTCAAAGGAGAGGGAAAGCTTATCGTTTTGTAATATTTCGGTCAGCTTCATATAACGGACCTCCGTAAAGTATCATTATACAAATTATACACCTTTTGCAAAATCATGTCAAGAGTGGGATGCGCGTACTTGACAAGTGTATAGCAGCATGGTATAATTCGCATATAACCTTTGAAAAAGGAGGAAAATTATGGTGAAAATGGCAACGAGCCGTATTCTGAGCGCGATTTTTGCGCTGATTCTGATGATAGGGTGCCTGAGCATCCCGACGCTTGCTGCCGATAGTGTCATTGAAGACAACGCACCGTCGGGCTGCGTCAACGTAGCCGAGGGCGCGTCGGTATCGGTCTCCAAGGCTTCGTCCAAGACCTCGGGGGAGAATTCGTACGAAATGGCGAGTGAAAACTGGTGCAAGGCCATGCTGGTGGATGGCAAGATGAACACCGGTTGGTCGACCAATCCTTACGACGTGGAAACCGACAAGACCAAGCCCGTGACGCTGACGCTGGATCTTGGCGAGGCGACCGAGATCTGCCGTGTGGTGCTGTTCCCCACGGGCAGCGGCAATAATTTCCCTGTGACGTATACCGTTTCGGTTTCGCTTGATAATCAAGCGTACACCGAGGTCGTGCGCAGCGAAGGCAATCCGGGCGTCAATAAAAATCCCGGCGTGCATGATTTTGCTCCGACCAAGGCAAGGTACGTCAAGATCCACGTGACTGAACGCTACGCGGTGGAATCCGCAGGTGCGGCACAGTCCTCGGACGGTCTTTTGGTACAGCTTGCCGAGGTGGCCGTTTATGGCAAATCCATCCGGAAGATCACCTTGAGCAAGCATGCCCTGGAGCTGGTCGTGGGCGAGAGCGCACAGCTTTCCATGCAGTTTTCGGGCTTTGAGAGCAATCCTGCCGTGACCTGGAAATCGGATAACGCATCGGTCGCATCGGTGGATGCGAGCGGCAAGATCACCGCCAAGGCCAAGGGCAAGGCCACGGTCAGCGCAACGGCGGGCGGCGTGACCGAGACCTGCACTGTGCAGGTGGTAGAGGAAAAGAGCAGATTTGACGAGAACATCATGATCTCGATCTTCTGGCCGCCCACAAAGGACTATATCAACGACGAGCAATATAAGCTGATGGCCGATGCAGGCATTACCTATGTCATGGGCTCGGGCGACGCGCTGGGAGCCAAGGCAACGCAGGAAAAAATGCTGGAGCTTTGCAACAAATACGGCATGCTGATGACGGTGGGCGACGACCGCCTGGGCAGCAATCTGTTGCGTATGAATGAAGAGCAGATCAAGGCCGTGGTGGAGGAATACAAGGGCGTTCCCGGTGTGGGCGGCTACTACATGCTGGATGAGCCGTTCAATCCCAATACCTTTATCGATGCGTATCGCACGCTCAAAATGCTTGAGCCGGATAAGTATATGCATCTGAATTTCCTGCCTGCGGGCGCGTATGCCAATCTGGATACGTATATCAGCCAGATGAACGACTGGTGCAAGCTTTGTGCGTCCACGGGTTACCCCTTGGATTATCTGATGTATGACCGCTATCCCTACGGTACTGCAGCAGGCAGCATGGACCGCGTGGGCTTCCTTTCCAACATGGACGCCTGCCACGACGTCGGCCTTGCAAACGACGTCAAGACCGGTGCGTATATCCAGAGCGTTTGCATTCCGGGCGCATACCGCCGCCCGACCGACAGCGAGATCCGCTATGAGATCTACATGTACTTAGCATACGGCTATAAGCAGATCTCTTACTTTACCTGGTTTACCCCCGTGGATCGCTCCGAGCCGTTTGCGGACGGTATCATTTCCTCCACGGGTGTACCGAACAAGCATTACGCAGCGGTCAGTAAGATCAATCACGAGGTGTTGGCGCTGGGTAAGGTGCTGATCGGCTGTGATGCATTGGAGATCTACCTCAACGGAGAGACCTGGGGACAGCAAAGCATTCCCGAGGATTTCCCCCTGCAGCCGGATGATAACAAAAACTATACCGTATCTCTGCTCAAGGATAAGGAGAGCGGCAGAAACTACCTGATGGTGGTCAATAACAATTTCTCCAAAATGTTAACGCTTTCACTGCGCCTTGATGCTTCGATCACCTCCTTGCAGCGCGTCAGCAAGACGGACGGCACGCTCTCGGCGGTGGATATTGGCGGCGGCAAGCTGACCTTGGAGCTGGCTGCGGGTGACGGGGAGCTGTTCGCGCTGCCCGAAGGGCTTGATTTCTCCAAGCCGCTCACGCAGGCTCCCGTAGGGGCCAACCTGGCGGCAGATGCCCAGATCACGTGCAACAGCTCAACGGGTACATCGGAGCAGTATATGGACAATCTCAACGACGGCAACCGCGCATGCGAGGCAAACGGCACGCTCGGATGGGCATCCAATAAGACCAAGCAATCCGAGATCGTGGTGGATCTGGGGTATGCAACCAAGCTCAACCGCGTGGATATCTATCCCGCAGGCAGCGGCAAAACGCTGGGCAAGAGCTTTGGCAAAACCGTGGTCATCAGCGTGTCGACTGACGGCAAGAGCTGGCAAAAGGTGCATGAGCAGAGCGATGTCAATGCAAGAAAAGAGATCCCCAGCTTTACCTTTGATGCAGTCAATGCACGATACGTCAAGCTGGAGATCACGGGATATACGGGCGCTTTGGCCATAGCCGAGATCGAGATCTTTATGGACGACGGCTCGGTCGGGGCTGCAGGCACGGATAACAAGCCCGCAGAGGAGATCGTATATACCGAGGGCATGAATATTGCCCTGAACAGACCGTTTGAGGTGTCCAGCGACACAAGCCAGGAGTATATTGCCTGGGGTTGGTCGGGCAAGTTTATCAACGACGGTGTGACCACCAACGGCTGGACCTCCAACGTCAAGATCCACGATAAGGCTGAGTCCACCGAGTACGTGATCATTGATTTCGGTGATTTGTTTGCTGTCGACCGCATCGTGGTGCATCCCATCACCGATCTGTGGCCTGTGGATTTTGAGATCCTTTTGTCAGAGGACGGTGAGAACTGGATCTCAATCGACAAGCAAACGGGCAGCAAAAATCCGGGCAAGCCTTACGAGGTCACGCTTGCCGAGCCGATCGCGGCTGCCATGGTTAAATTTGAGGCGACCAAGCTGCGCGATACGGCTGCGGACGGTTATATGCTGCAGCTTTCCGAGATCGAGGCCTACGGCAAGCCGATCTGTGACAAGAGTGCGTTGCAAAGCGTCATGGACGAATACGTGGCGGCAGGCGGTGACAAGGCAGCAGAGGCGTACGTAAAGGCGCAGGCCGGCATGGAGAACGTGTATCTGACCTCTACCTCAATGGACGTGCTGATCCGTACGCTCAAGGCGGCAATGCCTGTACCCGAGCAAAGCAGCGAGCAGGAAAGCAAGCCTGCACCCGAGGATAGCGGGAATCAGGGCGGACAGAGCGGCGTGCAATCGGGGAATTCCGATACCTCCGAAGAGCAGAGCGATCCTGCGCCTAAGAGCGGATGCAAGAGCGCGCTGATCTCCTTGGCCGCACTTGCTCCCGTGGCCATCCTTGCGCTCCCGCTTTGCTTCAAGAAAAAGAAAGAATAAATAAAGGAAGAAAAACACAGGGGCTACGCCAAGTGATTGGCGCAGCCCCTGCTTTTTTATTTAGTTTTTGCTTGTCGAAACAACTTCCTGTTCGTTTACAACTCGCTGGGCATCCGCGATCAGCTTTTCCACGAAGGTGGAGAGCACGAAGAAGGAGCCCTGACCGTTCTGAGGATCACCCGGATCGTCCGGGGAGTCCACCAGCTCGATCGTCATGTAGGATTTGAGGTTGGTGTAGCGGTAGAAGCGGTAAATGGTGTGGCGCTCGGTGCCGTCGGGGTCCTTGGCGGTAATGGTCAGCTTGAGCTGGCATTCGCTTTCGGGCAGGGCTCTGAAGGCTGCCATTTCCTCTTCGGAGAGGTCTGTCGCGCCCTCCACCGAGGCATAAAGCAATCCCTGATACATCTTACGGAAGTTGTCGGATGCCAGCGAATTCTGCTCTTTGCCTGCAGCCGTGTGCAGCACGACCTCATAATCCAATGGCTTGTCATCGGCGCGAACCGTCATGTTGCCGGAGGATACGGTGGAGAGGTAGAGGTAACCCCACTCACCGGTCTTGTCGTCCACCAGCACGTAAGAGCCGTCGGCAGTCTTGTAATAAGTACCGTTGCCCCAGACGCCCAGCGTGCAATTGGAGGAGGATGCCTTGCCCCAGGATTTCTTGGCGACGTTGTAGATCTCAAAATAGTTCTCGTCGTCGTTGAATCTCAGCTCGGTATTGCCCGTGGGATAATAGGTCACACCGTCGCGTTCTGCGCTGTTGACCACCATCGGAGAGGTATCCTTGTCGGTAAAGTAAATGGGAGGCGTCAGCGTTTTAATGGTAAAGAACGCGCCCGTCTTGTTATCGATCAGCACGTACTGCTCGTCGGCCGTGATGTAGACCGTGCCCTCGCCCCACTTGCCCATGCTGTCGGTCAGCTGTGCACCGAGTGCGCCGCCCTTGGGCAGCATGAATAAGTAGCCGGTCTTGGAATAGAAGTAATCGGTTTCGTAAGCGGCCTTGCCCTCCACGGTGGTTGCGTTGATGATATCGCCCGATGCGTTGAGCACCTTGACGTCTGCACAAAGCTTGTACTTATCCGTTGCCGCGGCGCGGAAATACATGTAGTAGGTGTAGCGACCTGCCTCGGAATCCTGTACGGTTTCCACGAACATGTAGTCTCTTGCGTACTGCGGGCTGGGATACTGCACCGTACCCTTGGTCGCGTACTGTGCGCTGACCATGTAGTCGGAGGAGTGAATGGCAGGCAGCACGTTGCCGTCCTTGTCCACCAGCACGTATTTTCCGTCCACGCTCTTGACCGTATAGATCAGCTCCTGACCGTCCACGGTGGCCTTGTGGCCGTCTCCTCTGCCGGGCAGGAAAATCATCTGTGAGGTAGCCGAGTTATCAAGGGAGAAGGAAATCTTGTCGTTGCCCCAGGCGTAAATCACGTCCTGAACGTAGGCGATGTTGAGCTGCACGAAGTAGGAGTCGTACCAGTCCACGTCGCTCCACTCAAGGAAGGGAACTGCGCTCTCGTAAAGCTCCAGCAGCATGGGGGTGTAGAGATAGACGTAGTTGCCGTCGGCATCCTTTGTCATGATCTCGCCGTAAGCGTAGTAGATGCCCGCGGTGGACTTTTCGCTGATGCTGACGCGGTTGTAGACGCGGAAGGTCTCGCCGTTCTCATCGGTATCGTCATAGTAGTAAGAGACGATGTGTGCAGGCTCCAGCACGCCGTATTCTTCCATCATATCCGCGTCGGGATCAAGCTTGACCGTGCGCAGGGGAACTAAGGAATACAGGCTGTAGAGTGCGCTGTTGACGTTATCAAAGTTGGGGAAGTAGCCCTGCATGTAATCCGAGTCGGTCTTGTAGGACATGGAGGAATACATGGTGTTTTCGCGCTCCTCAAGATCAAGGTAGGAGAAATCGCAAACCTTTTTGGAGTACTGCTCAAGCAGAGCGTCGTACATTTCCTCGAAAACCTCGGCGTAGGTCTTGGTCAGCAGCTCTTCGTCGTAATTGTCGGGGCCCAGCAGATCCTCCTCCGTAAGACCCATGCGCAGAAGAACCTCGCTCATGATACTCTCGCCGATCTTGTCGTGATCAATGCTTGTCTGAATGACGAAGTGCTCTACGTCAAAGTAGGTGTTCATGGAGGTCGGATAGGTGATCATGGGAGTCAGCATGACCTCAATGGGCTGAAGCACGAAATCCGCAAAGCCCGAGGCAGAGAGAATGTAGACTGTGTTTCTGCCCTGGAGCTGTACGTAATAGCCGGCGTCCGAAACGATGGCGTCGCCCACCAGCACGGTGTAAGCCGAGCCGTCACCGGCGGTTACGGTAAAGTATGCGGGGGTGTACTCGTATTCGTTACCTTCCTCGTCCTTTCTGATTTCGGGAGCCAGTCCGTATTCCGCAAAGCGGATGGTGCCGTCAGGCTCGCGGTCGGGGTCCGAAAGGCGCTCCATGGAAAGGGTATAGCCGCAGGCGTTTGCCAGCGAAGCAAAGGATTCCAGGCTATAGGTAGTGGTTTCGTAGCCATCGATGTAGAAGGTGTTGGTTCCTTCCTCGCGGATAAAGGTATAGGAATCGTGCGCGTTATGAATTTCAATTTTGTCAATGCGGTTGGCAGGCTGCTTGCCAAGGGAAGAGGAGGCGTCGTAGGTCAGCTGACGGTACAAGAGCACGCGGCCGGAATAGCCGACCACCTCGGTACCCTCGGTCTCCACCACGGCGTAAACCTCGCAAGCACCCGTTTCGGGATCAACCTCGATCAGCGATTCGTGGTCGGTGATGAAAAGGCCGTCGCTGTTCTGTCGCAGGGGCGTGAAGCTGAAGTTGGGGAACGAGCCCTCCAGATGGCACAGGTGATAAACGCCGTCAATCTTCTTGACGTAGTATTTGGTGGTGATCACCTCAACCTGTCCGTCCTCGCCGATCGTCTTGATTTCCTCGGTGTAGGTCAGGATGCTGACAAGGGCATTGACGCCGATCAGCACCACGATCAGAATGGCAAAGCTGATCGCCAGCGTGACGGCTGCATTTTTCTGCATGCGGTAAAGCGATTTTTTCTTTGCCGCCTTGCGCTTGATCCAGTTTGCATACAGTACGACGTCGCCGTCAAACTCGTATGCGTCACCGGGTACGAATTTTTGTCCCTTACCGCCCTGCTCGGTGTACCAACCGTCAAAGGTGTAGCCCTGACGCGTCGGAATGGGGAGCGTGGGAATGGTCTTGTCGCTGCTTATCTCCAGGCTGCGGCAAGAGACCTCTCCCTTTTCGGGCTTGAACACAAGGGTATAAATCTCATCTCGAATCATAAATATTTTCTCCTGACGTTTACATAAATACCAACGCCGAAGCAAATCAACGCGGGAATGACCGCCAGCGCGATCATAAAGGACATGGGGTTATTGCTTGCGGTTACGGTTTCGGCAATGTCGTAAACCATAAACGCCTTGAATTCCAGATTGACCGGAATGACCTCGCGTCCCATGGAGCGCAGCGTGCCGAGTACCACATCTGCATTGCCGTAAGCATCGGATGCAAGCACGGTATCGGACAGAAATTCAGTCGATGCGATGCAGCAAACGTACGAGGGCTCCTGCGCCACCGAGTAGTTGGTCTCCTGCGTGGTGCGGTTTTCCACGGTCAGCGTCATCAGGCCAAAGGGGTATTGGCCTGCGGGCTCGTAGATCTCGCCTGCCACCGTTCCGTTTGCGGTTGCGGGAGCGGTGAGCACGTTGTGCATGGTACGGGAAATGCCGTTGCTGCGATAGGAATAATAGGAGTAGGCCTGTGTATCGGTGGTCTCGTCCTCCAGAACGTAGGTAATGGTGTAGTTTTCCGCAGGCTTGATGGCTGTTGCGCGGTCAAAGATGACCGTGGGGGGATAGCCGTTCTTGCGCAAGTCCGAGGTAAAGGATGCGCCCTTACCAAGCGTTTCATAGGTGGCGATCAGTGCGTATCCCTCACCGTCCACGTTTGCCTCGTCATCCTTGATCAGATAGTTCTCGCGAAGGCCTGCGCTATCGGTCTTGGCTGCGACCGTAATGCCCCAGAATTCCAGATATTCATCCAGATTGGGAAGTGCGGGCGTTTCGGGATTGCAAACGTACAGGAAGGAGTAAGCCTTGTCAAGGAATGCATCCAGCTTGTCGATCTCGTCGTTGTCGTCTGCGGGATCACCGAAAAAGTCGGTTTCGGGCGCGTAGGTGATGATCAAGCGGCAATTCTCGGGAATGGGCTGACTTTCCAGATCCAGCGGCTGCACCTCAAAGCCTGCTGCCTCAACCAGCTTTAAGAATTCGGTTTGCTGCAGCACGGGCTCGCCGTGGTTGATTGTCAGACAAGCAATGGGGGATTCGGCACGCGTGACGGCCAGAATGCCGGATGCCAGCTTCTTTTCACCGTTGTAAGCCCAATAGTCGGTCGAGGAGGCGTCGTTGGAGGTAAACAGCGAGTCCACAGTAAAGACGCGGTATTCGGTACCGAACGAAACGATGATGTTGGAGGGATAGATATTGGTCGCGCTGGTGGCCTTGAATTTCTGAATGGCCGAGGGATTCTTGATGATATTGATGTACTGCACGTCAATGTAGTCGGAGAATTCCTTTTGCAATCCGAGCGCGGTGTAGTGAATATAGCGGGTGTATTCATCCTGATTGAGTACGTCGGGATCGGTGCAGAAGATGATCTCCACCTTCAAGGGCTCCTCGCCGTCCCGGGCGCGCTGCTCGTTGACGGCGTCAATTGCACCGGGGAGATTATTCTCAAGCAGGGTAATGCAGGAATCGGATACGGTGTAAAGCGTGCCCTCTTGCGAGAGGTAGCGGGGAATGGCAAAGTCAATAAACCAAAGGCCCTTGGTTGCCAGTGCGTGGAAGCCCACGTTGAGAAGCAGCACGCCTGCAATCACCAGAACGGTGACGGCATAAAATACAGTCTTTTTGGTTAGCTTATGCATCATGCGTGCTTCCTCCTTATCAGAATGATCATGCCCGCGCCAAAGCAAATCAGAGCGGGAACGGTTGCAAGAAGCACCGTGATGTAAGTCTTTTGTGCCACCGTGATGGTATCAATGGTGGAGTCCGCAAAGGGCTTGGAGGTCAGGGATGTGGGAATGCGATCGTTGCCGATGGTCTCGATTGAGGCCAGCAGCACGTTGCCGTTCCCGTAAACGGGGGAGTTGAGTGCGTCCTCGTCAGCAAAGGTGGTGGAGGTACAGGTCAGAATGTAGCCCGTGCCGCCCGATACCTGCCGCTCGGAGAGCGTCATCATAATAAAAGGATTTTCCGCGCTTGCGTTGGCAACTGCCTTACCGCCTGCCCACGCCTCTGCGTTCTCACCCGAGGTCAGAATGGGGGAAAGCGTGCAGGAGCCGCTGACGTAGGTGCCGTCGCCCGCAGCTGAGAAGCCGCTTGCGGGAGAGATGCAGGTTGCGCGGGAGAATACCACGGGGCTGTAGCCCGCAGCCTGTGCAATGTTTGCGCCGCGGCTGCACGTGGTATAGTTGCCAAGCACGGTGTAGCCGTCTACCGAGAGCGATTGCGAGGTGTCCTTGACCGTATAGCAATGCTCAATGCCTGCCACGGAGGAGTGCATAAAGTCCACGCCCCAGCCCTCAAGATAGGTTTCAAAGTTGACGAATTCGCCCGCAACGAAGGTGTCGGAGTTGACGAACACCATGTATGCGCCGCCATCTTCCAGGTAAGCGTCCAGCTTTGCGATCTCGTCCTTGACCGAAATGCCGTCGTTGACGGCAAAATCCTTGACGGGGTTGTAGGTGACCAGCAGCTCGCAATCCTCGGGAATGTCAAAATTCATCAGATCAAGGTAGTTGTAGGTGTATCCCGCGTCAACCAGAAGGTTGAGGAAGGAGGAGTCGGTCATGGTCTCGCCGTGGTTGACGGTCAGGTACGCAATGGGCGTATCCTTTTGTGCCACGTGCAAAATGCCGGTTGCCAGACTCTTTTCGCCGTTATAGGCAATGGGAGTGGTGGTGTCTGCGCTGTTGAATACGTAAAAGTCGTTCAAAGGGCGCAGCACGTGGCGGTCGCCGTACGCGATGACCACGTTGGTATCTGCAAATACGTTGTATTTCTTGGCCACAGAGGGGTGGTTCCAGATATTGACGTATTCGATTTCAATATGATCGGGGAACTGCTCTGCCAGCTCGGTTGCGGTGCTGATCAGATATTTCTGCACCGTTTGCTCTTCCCAAGCGGCTTTGTCGTTGCAGAAGATGATGCGGATCTTCTGATCCTCGCTCAGCGCGGCGTTATCCGCGTCGATCAAGGGAATGATGTTGTCCGCCACGTAATCGCGGCAATCGTCCGAGAGTGTAAAGGTGCCAGACGAGGTCATGTCAATATACCATGCGTAGCGCGTTGCCAACGTCTGGAAAATGACGTTGACGATCACGACCACGGCAATGACGCAGATCGTCAGAACCACGGACAAAGAGCCATAGCGAAAGCGGCGGCTTTTCGCTGTTCTTCTCATGTACGTCTTCCTCCGTTATCAGCCCCAACGGCGCTTTTCGTAAACTCTGACGGTCAAGAACAGGAATACGAATGTCAGGGAGAGGTAGTAGAGAAGCGCGGAGAAGTCAAAGAGCCCATAGCTGAAGGTGTTGAAACGGCTGAGCACCGAGAACCAGTCGATCACGAAGCGGATGACGTAATTGTCGATCAGGGTGTTCAAAAAGCTGAGCAGCACCATGCCGAGAATGACCGAGATGGTGACCACGGCGGCAGCAAGCTGATTTTCGGTCAGCGCCGAGATAAAGGTTCCGATGGCAATGAACGCCGCGCCAATCAGCAGAATGCCCACGAAGCAGCCGATGACCTGACCGGTCACGGGGCCGATGTGTGTGGTGTTATAGGAATCGCTGCCACGCTCGATGGATGCAAAGGCGTAGATCGGAATGAAGTTGATGCAGGAGACGAGCAGGGAAGAGCCAAACAGCGTCAGCGCTGCCAAGAACTTGCCCATGACCATGCTCGTAATGGAAATGGGAGCTGTCATGAGCAGCTGCTCGGTGCGCAGCTTTCTCTCTTCTGCAAACAAGCGCATGGTCAGCAGCGGAATGAGAATGACAAAGGCAAAGATCATCAGCATGAAATACGTAGAGGTATCATAGCTGGAGGATACGATGGTGGTGTAGCAGCACAGGAGTGCAGAGATGATAAAGAACACACCCGCAAACACGTATCCGATGGGATTGATGAAATAAGAGCGCATCTCTTTTTTGTAGATGGCAAGCATTTTATGTATTCACGGCGAAAATCGCCGTTCTCCTTTCGAAAAAATTCTGCGGGGAATTATTCCTCGTCCTCAATTTCGGTTGCGTCCGCGATCGCGCGCTTTTCTGCGCCCTCTTGCACCATGGTTTCGGCCACCTGCTTTTCCAAGGCGTCCTTGCCACCCGTGCGGCGACGAGCGGGCTTACTCTGTCTGACCTTATCCTCGGCAGACTTGTCCACAACCGTGATAAAGATGTCCTCAAGGCTCATGCCGAGTGCTTCCAGACCAATGATCGCCCAGCCGCGCTCTGCCATGGTATAGAATAGCTTTTTGCGCACGTCCACGCCGTATTCGCTCTCGATCATGTAGGTGTAAGCGTCGCCATCGCGCTCCGCAAGCACCTCTGCATAAGCAATGCCGCTCATGCTCTTGAGTGCGGCGAGCACCTCGCGGGAGGGACCGCAGATCTTGACGTTGAAGCGGCGGTTGTTCTCAACCACGCGGGAGATGTTCTCGGTCAGCTCGTCAGCCACGATCTTGCCCTTGTTGATGATGACGATACGGTCGCAAACGGCCTGCACCTCCTGCAGAATGTGCGTGGAGAGAATGACCGTATGTCCTTTGCCAAGCGTTCTGATCAGGTTACGGATCTCAATGATCTGCTTGGGGTCAAGGCCGATGGTGGGCTCGTCGAAGATGATGACCTTGGGATTGCCGATCAGTGCCTGCGCAATACCCACGCGCTGCTTATATCCCTTGGAAAGGTTGCGGATGACTCTCTTGCGCACGTCGGAGATCTTGACTACCTCGCAAACCTCTTCCAGATGCTCGGCGCGGGGCAGCTTGCAGCCCTTGAGGTCATAGTTGAAATTCAGATATTCGTCTACCGTCATGTCAAGGTAGAGAGGGGGCTGCTCGGGCAGGTAGCCGATCAGCTTTTTTGCACCCAAGGGGTCAGCCAGAATGTCAATGCCGTCGATCGAAACCTTGCCGGACGTGCCGGAGAGGTAACCGGTCAGAATGTTCATTGTGGTAGACTTGCCGGCACCGTTGGGGCCAAGGAAGCCCACGATCTCACCGGATTCCACCGAGAAGCTGATATCGTCCACAGCGCAGTTGGAGCCGTAGTTCTTTACCAGATGTTCGATTTTTATCATGATCACAGATCCTTTCAAAAGTTTTCATAACTATACAGAATACATCATAGCACGAAATTGTAAATTGCCTGTGAACATATGTGAAAATCATCATTATAATATAATAAAAAAACGCTCGTTTCGTTGCGAGCGGACGAAGTGTGTGGTATAATGGTGTGGGGGTGAGAAATTTTGAACAATTTGATATACACACGTCTGACGCAAACGGATGTTGCGGATATTGCGCAGATCTCGGCTGTTTATGACTTGCCGGAAATCGCGCGGTATATTGCGATCGGGGAACGATATTTTGATTACGTGACCAGCAATGAAAACGTGTATTTTTACAAGATAAATGACGAAAATGGTTTGGTCGGCACGATCCATCTGGAAATGCAGGAGGAGACGTTGTTTTTGTCTGTCGTGGTGTTCCCGGAATTTCAAAACGCGGGGTATGGAACAAAAATATTGACGGATATACAAAAGGACGTATTCAGGCTTGGATATAAGAGAATTGAGGTCTCGATTGATAAGGCGAATATCGCGTCGATCGGGCTGTTTGAGAAGGCCGGATTTGCGTTTGTGTCGCAAGAGGATGAATTGAAGAATTACGTTTGGAGAAAAGGGGAGTAGGAAGAATACACGCCGGCGCGTGATGAGATGCCAAGCCTGTGGCTTGGATAGAAAAAGAGCACTTGTTGCAAGTGCTCTTTTTATTTATCCTTTCCGAACAGAACGCCTATGTCCACGTCAAAAATCTCGGCAAGAACCGGGAACAACTCAATATCGGGGTAGCTTGTGCCGCGCTCCCATTTGGAAACCGACTGCGCAGAGAGGTTCATCTTTTTTGCCAACGTACTTTGTGTCCAGCCGCGCTCCTTGCGCAGCTCCAACAGGATCCTGCCGAACTTTTCAAGATGATACGTCATCTCGCCCCCTTGATATCTGCTTAGCCGTACGGGAGTCGAACCGAATTGCCCGACGACGATGAATTTTTGCACCTTTCGGCGTGCTTTTACTCGCAAGATTGGTATCTTGCTTCGCAAAATCCCACCAAAATCTATCAAAAATGCATTCGCCGGCGGGTGCGAGCAGTTTTGACAGCGCAGATTTGTTCGAGCCCAAAAGCTTTTTCCGCAGGGCATATAGGCAATATGTCCAAGGGAAAAGATGCAGGGATCGGGAAAATCTGCCCGTCAAAACCAACTTGGTTCGACTTCCGTACGGCTAATGGCGAATGCGGCTATCTTCCCAGCTCTTATGAGCGGCAATGCGCCCGAAATAGTGAACGCAGAACAGCATTCCAACGCCCAAAATCCAACCTATAAGGGCGTTTTGGAAGGGCTGGAACAGTCCCACCGTGCCAATGAAAAAGTTTTCGATCCCCCAAGCCTGTGCGTAGCCGTAGCCATAGCCGGACATGATCAGGGAAAAGGTATAAAAGCAGGCGGGGATCAGCCACAGGGCGGCGGTGACCGCGGTGGAGACAGCTGCCTCTACAAGCGCGGTTTTGCGGTAGCGAATTGCCCCCTCTGCCGCATTCTCTTGCCCGCGCAGCTCTGCCGAGGTGGCGGCAAGATAGGCGCGCTTGCGTGAGCTGTTTTTAAAGTAAACCGTAATCATGACGATGGAAAGTATGGCTAAGGTGAAAAGCGAAAAGGCGAACATCACAAAGCGGTAGCGCGGTTCATAGCCGTCGCCCACCATCTGATTTTCCAAGGGACTCATGAAAATGGCATACAGCAGATAGGTGGCTATATGGTAGACGATTATGTAGAAAAATGCGTGTACGGCGGTTCTGACGTGATTGGGCTTTTCGGGGGTGTAGGTATCGGACGAGGTTGTGTTATAGTGGTTGTTCATGAAAACCTCCTTATCATTCTTTGTTGGCGTGCCACTTTTCAATTTGCTCGTTGCGGTATTGCAGGGGAGATTGCCCAAACCGTTGCTTGAATGCACGGATGTAGTAGTTTGCATCGGAAAAGCCGTATTTCATGGCGATAAAGCCAATAGGAAGCGAGGTGAACAGCAGATCGGGGCGGCTTTGATTGAGCCGTTCCTCCAAAACGAACTGCATGGGTGGCAGCCCTGTTGCGGCTTTGACGGTTTTGGTCAACGTCGTGCGGTTGGTGTTGAACATACGGCAAAGGGATTCCACCGACATGGGACGCTCGGCGTGCTCTCTGATGTAGCGGACAATGGCGTCCTCGCCTCCCGTTTGCTTGCCCTGATAGGCACTTTCGGCAAGGCACATGACCGAAATGAGCTGTGAACGGGCGTGGCAGGACCACATAGGGTCAGTGCCGTGCGCACGAATGAACTGCTCGGCGGCGCGAAAATGGGCGAGCAGGGAGCGGTAGGCATCGGCGCTCAGGGGGAGAACCCCGCAATACCGCTCGTCGCGCGTCAAAAACAGGTGAAAATCGGGATAACTGTATCTGGCACGAAGGTCGGGATAGCGGTCACTCTCAATGACCGTGCGACTCAGTCCGATGTTATAAAAATCGGGGCGGAAGCAAAAGCCCAGCACGTCGCCCGTGCCGCCGTGCACCTTGACGGTGTCGGTGTTGTTCAGGCATAGGAGCGTGTAGCCGTTGAGATAGCACCGAACCTCGGATAGCTCACAGGAAAAAGCGTCTGCGTGCAC
Source organism: Eubacteriales bacterium (assembly GCA_045594445.1). Classification (GTDB taxonomy): domain Bacteria; phylum Bacillota; class Clostridia; order Oscillospirales; family CAG-272; genus SVQP01. The sequence goes on along the minus strand of JAZNYL010000047.1, from coordinate 586 downwards.
AAGATACAGCGAGAACATCTGTGGGTCTGCCTCAAGCTCAGTGGAGATGCGGATCAGATCGGGGGAATATTGCATAATAGAGTCCTTTCTTGCCGTGGATGAGCTCATGGATTTATTTTAACATACCGCAAAGCATTTGTCAAAGCATGCACGGCGACAAAAATAGCACAATCATAAATCAAAGCCGACATGCAAGTGCTTTTGGGCATATTCTGTGTAATCAACAATGAAAGAGATGAATTCGTTGGGGGGAACCGCGCTTTGCGCGGATGGTGGATTCGTGACCACTTCTTCGAAGTGCGAAATCGCTCTGCGATATACGCACTTCGAAGGACAAAGGTCGAATGGGGCGTAACCGAGGCTTACGGGGATCCGCGACCTTTGCGTTAGGCGGTCCTACCACCATCACGCACCAACAAAAAGACCTGATGCGATGCATCACACATGGGAAACAGGATACGGTTTTTCCGCAGGCGGGCGGGTATGACACAAAAAGAGCTGGGCCTGAGCGTTGGTTTTCTGCCGGTATCGGCGGATGTGCGGATCGCGCAGTATGAAAGCGGAAGCCGAAAGCCAAAGGCGGAGC
>JAZNYL010000046.1:0-5549 GCA_045594445.1 Eubacteriales bacterium | reverse complement strand
ACGGTTGACGTGCACGTCAAGAGACTGCGCGAAAAGCTGGAGGGTGCTTCGGACAAGTGGATTCTCAAGACGGTCTGGGGCGTTGGCTACAAGTTTGAGCTGTTGGGCTAAAGAGAGCAAACGTGTTTAAGAGTCTGTTTTTTAAGTATATTACGGCGTTTGTGCTGATCATTTTGGTCAGCTTTATGCTGCTGATCATGATCATCGGAAATATCATCAACGGCTATTCCGAGCAGGTCAAACTTGAGGTCATCACCGAAACGGCTGCCGCTGCGTATACTTATGTGGACGAGAATTATCAAAACGACGTGCCGTTTTCGCAGTATATTGCGCAAAACGAGCGCAGTATCGCGCAAATCATGCAAGCGCTGACCGTCAATGCAGACGGCGTGACCATTCTGCTGACCGATGCGGACGGCACGCTGCTGATGCGGCAGGGCGTTGACCGCGAGCTTTTAAAGGTGGGCGAGGTATTGTCCATGCAGGAGCTTGAAGCGGTGCTTGCAGGCGAGCACGTGCGCACGAGTGATACCTTCGCGGGGCTTTTTGAGCAGCCGCATACCGTGCACGCGCATCCGCTGACCGAGGGAGACGAGGTTTACGGCGTGCTGCTGGTTTGCGCGGATTCCAACGATTGGCGCGATCTGCGCGATTCCACCGTGCAGGTCATCATGGCAGCAAGCCTTTGGGTTATGCTGGCAGCACTCATTGCGTTCTATTTTATCACAGAGCGTATTATCACGCCGCTTAAGGAAATGAGCCGCGCTGCCAAGAGCTTTGCTGCGGGAAAATTTGACGTGCGCGTTCCCGTGCACGGAAACGACGAGGTGGCAGAGCTTGCACGCGCTATGAACAATATGGCGCAATCCTTGGAGGCGCTGGACAATATGCGTACCTCGTTTATGGCTAACGTATCGCACGATCTGCGCACGCCCATGACCACCATTTCCGGCTTTATCGACGGAATTCTGGACGGCGTGATTCCTGCGGATCAGCAAGCCTATTATCTCGGCATCGTGTCCGAGGAGGTCAAGAGGCTTTCTCGTCTCGTTACGCAGCTGCTGGATCTCTCGCGCATTCAGGCAGGAGATCGCAAATTCGTATTTGCGCCGTTTGATATTTGCGAGGTATGCCGCTTGATTCTGATCTCGTTTGAGCAAAAGATCGATCAGAAGCGACTGGACGTGGAATTTGAATGCGACGACGAGAATATTTTCGTGCTTGCGGATCGCGACGCGATGTATCAGATCGTGTATAATCTGATGGATAACGCGGTAAAATTCTCAAAAGAGGGCGGAGTGCTGCGCGTATGCATCGACCGCGTCAAAAAGGAACAGAAGATCAGAGTACGCGTTTACAATCAGGGGCAGGGAATTCCCGCAGAGGATCTGCCGTACGTATTTGAACGATTTTATAAGAGCGACAAGAGTCGCGGATTGGATAAGAAGGGTGTCGGTCTTGGACTTTACATTGCCAAAACCATTATGGATGCCCATCATGAGAGTATTTCGGTTGACAGCGTAGCCGGAGAATGGTGTGAATTTACCTTTATGCTGCCCGAAACCGACGCTCCCGAAAAAGCATGAGAGGGGGAGAGAATTTGGAAGAGAACCGTGTATGGAATCCCGAAAAAAACGGGGAAGAGATAGACGAATCCGCGCAAAAGCCGGAGCAGGCATCGGCAGAGCAAACGTCGGAAGAGCCAACGGCGCCCGATTCCTTGGAAACACCCGAGGTACCCGAAGAGCCAAAGGTGCCCGAGACACCGGAAGAATCCGAGGCACCCGAAGCGATCGAGCCGACCGAAGAGCCCGAGCTGACCGAAGAGCAGCTTGAAGAGAGGGCGGAGCAGATTTTTGCTGCGGAGAAACAGGAAAAACAAAAAGAGCAGCCGGAGCAGCCCGCATATCCGTATCGCTGGAGTTACGACGAGCAGCACGCACACGATCAAAAAGCAAAGAAACGCGGCAGATCCCGCGGTGTATGGGTGTACGCCATTGTAGTGACCGTCATTTTCGCGCTGTGCTTTGGCATTTTAGTGGGGGTTCTGATTTTTGATGCGATTGACACGATGATAAATCCTCCCGAGCAGGAAACGGTGCAGGGTGGCTTTACGGGTGACGTAACCGTGGTTGGCGGCGGCGACGAGCAAACTATTCAGGTCAGCGCCTTGGAGTCTGTGCGAAATTATACGGTGGTGATCACCGCCAAAACCGCCGAGGGCGTTGGCACGGGCACAGGCATCGTGCTGACCGAGGACGGCAATATTGCGACCAATTACCACGTCATTGAGGACGCGCAGACCGTGACCGTCAAGTTCTATAACGGCCAGGCGGCGGTTGCCGAGGTGATCGGATATTCCGAGATCGACGATCTTGCCGTGATCAAGGTCAACGCATCCGGCCTTTACTGCGCAAGAATCGGCAAATCCGCCGACGTAGTGGATAGCCAGAACGTATACGCGGTGGGAACGCCCGCAGGCGAGGAATACGCCTGGAGTGTGACCAAGGGCGTGGTGTCCTTTGGGCAAAGAGAGGTCAAGATTTACGACGACGAGGGTATACTGGTCAAGAAAATGAAGCTGATTCAGACCGACACACCCGTCAACCCGGGTAACTCGGGTGGACCCTTGGTCAATTCCAACGGTGAGGTGCTGGGCATCATCACTCTGAAGCTGTCCGGTCAGTATGAAAATATGGGCTTTGCCATTCCGATCGACGGTGCCATGACCATTCTGAACTCGATTATCGAAACGGGTGAGCCGGGCGAGTCTCCCATTACTACCAAGCGTCCCTTGATCGGTATCGTGGGCGTTGGCGTTGAGGCCGGCAAGTATTATATTAACATTCCCGAGGAAAACAAAATTCAGGAGGTCTCTCCCGAGGACGCGGCTTTGAACCCCGAAGAGGTCTTTTATGCACCTTACACGGGTGTTTGGGTGCAGAGCACCACGCCCGGGCTGGATGCAGCCAACAAGCTGCAGAAGGACGACATCATCGTGCTGGCGGACGGCCAGGAGCTTGCCACCATTTACGATCTGATGGACGTCATCAATCAGCACAACGGCGGAGATACCATTGAACTGACCTATTACCGTGACGGCGTGGCAAATATTGTCAGCGTGACGCTGGGATATGCCGATTAAGGAGGAATACGATGGCTTGGGATACTTGGCTTTTTGAGCACATCGGTGCATGGGATTACCTTGTGCGCGTTGTCGTAGCCTGCCTGTGCGGTGGCTTGGTCGGTCTTGAGCGAACCAAACGTCTCAAGGAGGCGGGAATACGCACGCATATCATTGTTGCGCTTGGCGCGACCTTGATCATGGTGGTGTCCAAATACGGCTTTACCGACGTGATCGGCGCGGATGCATCGCGTATTGCGTCCAACGTCATTACCGGCATCAGCTTTTTGGGCGCAGGTGTGATTTTTGTGCGTGGCGGCTCGGTCAAGGGCTTGACCACGGCTGCGGGTATCTGGGCAACTGCTGCGATCGGTCTTGCGCTTGGCGCAGGCATGTATACGGTGGGCGTGCTTTGCACGGCGCTCATGATTCTTCTGCAGATCTCGCTGCATAAGTTTCTGCCGGGTGACATGCAGTCCTCCAAGGAGCTTTTGCTGGTGATCTCAAAGGATTATCACACCGTGATGCCCAAAATTCGTGCGCGCCTGGAGGAGATGAAGGTATTGATCTCGGGCGTGGAGATGGAAAAGATGGACAACGGCGACGTGCGCGTCAGCATGGAGGTGCGTCTTCATAAGGATAACCTCAGCGACGGGCTGCTTGACCTTGCGGATGAATTCCCCGAGATCAAATCGATCGTGATGTAAGTAAAAGTTATGGAACAAAAGTTAAATAATTTCCACGCAGGAATGGTCAAGGATACTATTGTTGAGGCAATATTGCTGATAGAAGGTCTTGCCGTCATAGAAAACGGAAAAACTATTGATGGCAATGATGTAAAAGCAAGATTAGCTCAAAAATATGATTTTGATTTGTGAACAGAGCAAGGGGCAATTTCTGCCCCTTGTTTTTTTGAAAAAAACCTTGACATTGACCCTGCGTCAAGTGATATAATACATATGAGAGGGGGCGATACTCATGGATTTGCTTGACATTAACACGGTGTGTCAGATGCTCGGAACCACCTCACGCACGTTGCGCTTTTATGAGCAAAAGGGGATTGTTACAAGCACTACGGTTCCGTTTTGCTCTCGCAGGCATTACAGTGCTGAGCAGGTAGAGCATATCAAGAAGGTGCTTGTGCTGCGTGCACTTGGCCTTTCGGTTGCGCAAATCCGCAAGCTGCAAGATGGAAATGTGAAGCTGTCAGATGCCATACTGGAGCACAAGGCAGAATTGATTGCCTCCATTGTAGCCAAAGCCAAGGAGCTGCGCATGTTGGACGATGCACTTGCCACGATAGAAAAGGGCGGAAGTGTCTACGATCCAACGGATCAAACGCCTATGACGCAAAGCATGCGACTGGAAATTGCACGCAGCTTTACTGATCTGTTTATTCAAGGTGAGTATGATACTTGCTTTGCCTATTTTTCGGATATGCTGCAGGAATACATGCCGCTATCTGCATGGAAACGCGTGGTATGTGATACGGTCAAGCCACTTGGAGTGCTGTTGCACGTAAAAGAGATCGAATGCGACAGCGAAGTGAAAAACGTAGTAAACAGCCGTTTGCAATATGAAAAAATGGGACTGTGTGTAAAGATCGTGTTTCACCGAGACAAGGTTCACGGCATTTGGCTCAATTATGAGTTGTAATGGAGATGGATATGATAAAAAAGAGAATGCTTTTCTGCGTACTGTGCCTTATGAGCGGGGTGCTCGTATCTTGTGAGGTGCATTGGGGAGGAAAAAGTGCAGACGTGCCGTGGTGGATGATCGCAATTCCTGTTGCAGTATTTTTGATCGTTGTACTGTATCTTGTCGGCAAGAGCCTTTCTTCCAAGCTGCATATTTGTCCTCGATGCCAAAAAAGCTTTTATCCCAAATGGTGGCAGGTTGCCTTTACGGTACATAAAAACGGAGAGGGAGTATTACGCTGTCCGCATTGCAAAACAAAAGGCTTTTGCCGCATATCCCACAAGGAAGATTGGGATGAATGGTGAGTGCGAAAGGAGAAATTAGCGTGAAAGTTCACTTGATATTCCTTTATACTCAACTATTCACGCTTTAACTTCACCTAAAAATGGGTCTGAGCCCATTTTTGGAGCAAAGCTCCTCGGTGAAGTTACCATCACTATTTGAGCCGCCACAGGCGGCATGGAGGTAAAAATGTGGTTTTGGTGGACAATGCTCGTGTGCGATCTGATCATTCCATTGATGATGATCATTGCAGGATGGATGATGTGGAAGCATACGCCTATGCATATTAACCGTTGGTACGGCTATAGCCGAAGAGAGCCGAACTCATACGCCCTGCGGCGAGAATTTTTCGCGTCTTATGCCAAATCTCGCCTCGCAAGATGCGTATCTTGCTTCGACTCGCTTTGACAAAATCCATCAAAAAATTCAACGCCGGAGGGTGCTG
>JAZNYL010000045.1:0-18849 GCA_045594445.1 Eubacteriales bacterium | reverse complement strand
ACTTGTAGTGGGTCTGAAATTTGCTTTGGAGATAGCTTTGATATCAATCAATTAGGAAACTGTCGTTGTCGAACTTGTCCTCCAAGCCACTTTTAAGCTCCCAGCATCCACCGATGTTCTCGTCGGTTACGGGCATCGTCTTTAGGGTCTGGTCTTCGAATCCTGTGAGAGTGGTCCGTTTGGATAGGGTGGTCAAAACTTTCGTGAGAGAGTTTTTCAAGTGGTGAAACTTTTTCGTCGCGCCCGACAGGGTGCGACGATTTTTTTGCGTCGGACATGCTATGATGGTAGTAATCATTAGGAAAGGATGTATGAGTATGGGCAGAGCTACGTTTACTTACGAGGAAACCGGGTATTTTCTGCGCGTCAAGCTCAAAGGGGATATCGATCACCACAGCGCAGTGGCTATTCGCAGCGGTATGGACTCGTTGCTTTATAAAATTCGCCCGCGTCGCTTGTATCTCGATCTCTCCGGGGTGGATTTTATGGATTCGTCAGGACTTGGCTTGATCATGGGGCGTTACGCTTTGATGAAGGAGATCGGTGGCGACGTGGTCGTGTGTGAGCCGTGTGCGGGCGTGGAACGCGTGATCATGCTCGCAGGCTTGGACAAGCTGGTGCGAATTGAACGCTCCCGCGCCGAACAGCCGGTGGGCGAAAGGCCTCGTGCACGGCGGGGGAAAAGAAAGGAGGTGCTTTGATGAAGCAGAATAAGTTCAACGCCAAGGTGGTCAACAAAATGCAGATCAAGCTGCCCTCGCTTTCGGTCAACGAGGGCATGGCACGTGCCGTTGCGGCTGCCTTTGTGTCGCAGCTGGATCCAACCGCCACCGAGCTTGCGGATATCAAATGCGCGGTGTCCGAGGCGGTGACCAACTGTATCGTGCACGCTTACCGTGATGCGCTCGGCATGATCCGTATGACAGTCAAGCTGTGTGAGGGGCGCATTGTGCGCATTGAAATCGTGGACAAGGGCTGCGGAATTGCCGACGTCAAGCAGGCGCGGCAGCCGTTGTTTACCACCGATGCGGCAGGGGAGCGCAGCGGTATGGGCTTTACGGTTATGGAAAGCTTTACCGACGGCGTGCGCGTTTCCTCCAAGCCGGGTAAGGGAACTACCGTGACCATGATCAAGGTGCTTGCCGACCTCGATATTACATAACGCTTGATCGGGGGGATCACTATCGAAAATACGGTTGCGCAGGAGCGCATCGAAAAAAATCGTGAGCTGTTGATTTTGGCGAGGGAGGGAGACGAGCAGGCCTTGGAGCGGCTGGTCGTGGAGAATATGGCGCTTGTGCGCAGCGTGGCTGTCAAATTCAAGGATCGCGGCACGGAATATGAGGATCTGGTGCAGATCGGCACGATCGGTATGCTTAAGGCGATCCGCAGCTTTGAAGTGGAGCGCGGTACTGCCTTTTCTACCTATGCAGTTCCTCTGATCGTGGGCGAGATCCGCAAGCATTTGCGCGACGATGGCCCTATCAAGGTGGGCAGGGAATATAAGCGCATGGGTGCGATCTTGCTTGGCGAGCGAAACCGCATGGTTGCGCAGACCGGGCGTGATCCCTCGATCGGCGAGCTGGCCGCGCGATGCGGCATTGCTCCCGAGGATGCTGCGGTTGCGTTGGACGCCATAGCTCCGGTCTCCTCGCTTTCCGAAACGGTGTATGATGAAAGCGGACTGACCTTGGAGGGAACGCTACCCGATCGCGACAGCGCGGACGAGACTGAGCGCATGTTTGACCGCCTTGCGCTTGCACAGGCAATCGGGCAGCTTGATCCGCTTTGGCGCAAGATCGTGCTGTTGCGGTATTGGCGAAATATGACTCAGCAGCAGGTTGCCAACACGTTAGGCCTTTCCCAGGTTAAGGTCTCGCGCGAGGAGAAAAAGATCATGGAGCGGCTGCGCGAGCTGCTCAGCGGAGCGTGAAACCCACGCAAAAAGTAAAATAACAATTGAAAAAACAACAAAAAATTACAAAATCAAAGAAAAAATGAAGGGGCGACCATTGGTCGTCCCTTGTGATTTTGATATATGTTCGTGAATTCGTAGGGGCGACCTGTGTGTCGCCCGCGGGCGTTCACAGAACGCCCCTACGTGTAGTCGCTGAAAAATCAAATCCTCTCGATCCTGCCAACCTTGGCTTTTTCATGGATCTCATACGTTTGGCTGTACTGCAAAAGGTCAATATCACAGCCCTCGCCAAGCGTTACGCATCTGCTCGAAACGCGGGGGCAAACCACGTACTCGATTTCGATCTCATCGCCTTCGATCTCGTTTTTGACGGTCAGTACACCGTTGCCGCGACGTCTGAAAAGCTTGTGACTGTTGCGACGCTCCACAAAAAGCTTGCTGCATCCGATGCTACCGATACTGCTTTTTGCGTTTTGCTCGATCTCAATTTCTATATCCTCTGCGTTGAGCAGGCCGTCACAGCCGATACCTCCGTGAATGCGTACGGTTTCCGCTTCGATATTCTGCTCCGCTTGAAGCGCACCTGCGACGTAAAGCTCTCCGCATTTGAGATTTCCCTCACAGCGGGAACCGCCCGCAAGCTTGACCTCGTGTGCCACGGTGACATTCGCGCCGCAATGTACGGCACCCGAAATGTAAAGGGAGCCGCTTATAAGCTCTTTGTCAAAATGTGCGCTGCCCGAGACTCGCACGTCGCCCCAGCATTCCAAGGCTTCGCCGTGTGCAGAACCGGATACGTGAAGACTTGAGCATTTCACTTGCCCTGCAAGTCTGCCGCTGCCACTGATTTTAATAACGTCGTATTCGCCTGCGGGTATATTGCCGCTGCCCGAAATTTTCATATCCATAGTGTTTTCCTCCTGATTTTTACTTGATCAGATGTGTCAGATCGATCTGCTCTCCGTCGCCCTTATCCAGCGTGATGCCTTGCACGTCGGAAAGGGTAAAGGTGCGATCTCCGTATACGGTATTGACGGTCAGCACCGCCGTTTTTTGTGATGCTTGGTTGAATTTTCCTGCAAGCTCATCCAGCGAGAGCTCGTCCTTTTGATTTTGTATCAGCTCAACGCGCTCGCAGATCAATGCTTTTGGAAAAAAGGTTTCCTGCCCCGTGACCGTGGATTTTTTGATAAACCAATCCTCGGGGATCAGCCCCTTTCGCTTCCAGCGGTACAGCGCGCCGTACGAGATGCCGTACTTCTCCAAAAGCTCCTTTTTTGAAATGATTTCCTGTTCCATAACGCCTCCTTTGTCGGTGCGTAACAATGTTACGATGATAGTATAGCATAACAATGTTACGCTGTCAAGAGTCTTTTTGAAAAAAACACAAAAAGGGCACCGCATTTTCATGCGGTGCCCGAACGTTTTGTTTTTTGAAGCTTTATGCCTGGTCGGAAATAACCACGATTTCGCAATCGCCGTGTCCGTTCATACACTTTTCAAAAGCTTCCTCGTCATCCCATTCCAGAATCAGCTGCTTTGCAGCCTTCTTTTTCTTGATGACCTTAACCAAAATGATGACGCCGGCTGTAACGACAGCGGCAACGCCCAGGGAAATCAGGACAATCTTCCAAACGTTATTGTTGTTCTTTTGTTCCATGTATGTTACCTCCGTAAATATTTTTCCACCTACAGTATACAGTATTTTCTGACGAAAATCAATAGTATTTTTCTCAAAAATCATTCGTTTGGCCGAAAAATTTTCATTTGCTTCACACTTTTATGCATCGCGCTCGAAAAATTTTCAAAAAACTCCAAAAAAAGTGTGACAGAATTGCTCTTGTGTGATATAATGGTTAGCAGCGAATGGGAAAGGAGGGACCGAGCATGAACTACCGTGAGATATGCGCGCTTTTGGAGAGTGCGGGAATCGAGAATGCACAGGCCGAAGCGGGGCTTCTGCTGGAGCATTTTTGCGGTGTGCGCGTGTCCGAGCTGCTTTTCCGTAAGGGTGAGGATTTTTGCTGTGGTGAATTGGAGCGAGCAGTGCGCAGACGCGTGCAGCGCGAGCCGCTGCAGTATCTGCTTGGGGAATGGGAGTTTTTCGGGTTGCCGTTTTCGGTCAGCCCCGATTGCCTGATTCCGCGTCCGGATACCGAGCTTTTGGTGGAGCTTGCCATCCAATATTTGCCCAAAGGCGCGTATTTTGCCGATTTTTGCACGGGCAGCGGATGCATTGTCACTGCTGTGCTTGCAAATCGCCCCGATGCGACCGCCACCGCGGTGGACGCTTTTGTAAATACGCTTGAAATGGCACGCAAGAATTGCGCGGCAAACGAAGTTGACGATCGCGTAAGGCTGGTTTTGCGCGATCTTCTGCAGCCTATGGACGGTGCGTTTGAGCCAAAATTTGATTGCATTCTGTCAAATCCCCCCTATATTCCCACCGAGGTGGTCAAGGGCCTTGCCCCCGAGCTTGCGCACGAGCCGCAGGTCGCCCTGGACGGCGGCGCGGACGGCATGCGCTTTTACCGTCATTTCTTGTCGGAGAGTGAAAAGGTGCTCAATGATAACGGATTTTGGCTGTTTGAGATCGGTTACGACCAGGAAAAGGCGATCTGCGATCTTTGTGCAGAGATTGGCTTTTCCTGCACGGTGGAGCGAGATCTCGGTGGCAATCCCCGCGTGGCTATCGTACGAAAAATGAACTGACTAAAGGAGAAATACATTTTGAATATCGTGGTTTTAATGGGTGGACTTTCCCCCGAAAGGGACGTTTCGCTGACCTCGGGCTCGCTGATCGCCAATGCGCTGATCCGCCGCGGGCACAGAGTATGCCTTTTGGACGTATATCTTGGCTTGCAGCTGTCTGAAAAGGGCATGGACGAATGTTTTTTGACAGAGCCCTATCCCGCGCACAGCGTGGGCGAGCAGGTGCCCGATCTGGAGGCCATCAAGGCTGCAAGCGGCAACGGAGAGGCCAAGATCGGCGCTAACGTCATTCCGCTTTGCAAGTATGCCGACGTGGTGTTTATGGCGCTGCACGGAGACATGGGCGAGAACGGCCAGCTGCAAGCAACGCTGGATTCGTTCGGCATCCGCTACACCGGCTCGGGATACGTAGGCAGTCTTTTGGCTATGGATAAGGATCTTGCCAAGAAGATGCTGGTGGGCGCAGGTGTGCCCACACCTGCGTGGGAGCTGGTCGATCTTGCGCACGGAATCCCTGCCGAGGTGCCCGCGCGCGTCGGATATCCTTGCGTGGTCAAGCCCTGCTCGGGTGGCTCGAGCGTGGGTGTTTCCATGGTGGATAACGCCGAGCAATTCGGCGATGCCATGCAGGCAGCCGCGAAATACGAGAGATACGTGCTGGCGGAGCAGAGAATTGCGGGGAGGGAACTGACCGTGGGCATTCTCGCGGGCGAGGTGCTGCCTGCAATTGAAATCATTCCCAAGCAAGGCTTTTACGACTATGCCAACAAGTACCAGGGTGGCAAAACCGAGGAGATCTGTCCTGCGCCTATCGAGGAGTGCACGCGCGTGCAGCTCGGAGAGCTGACGCTTCGCGCCTTTGACGCACTGCGCCTGGGCGGCTACGCACGTTTTGACTGGATGTTGGACGAGGCGGGCGGACTATGGTGCCTGGAGGCAAATACGCTGCCGGGCATGACTCCCACAAGTCTTTTGCCGCAAATGGCTGCCGAGATCGGCATGGATTACGATTCGCTTTGCGAAAGACTGGTGCAGCTTGCGCTGCAATAAATGAAGCCAAATATAAGATTTGCCGCGTGCTTCGGGCGCGCGGCATTCTTTTTTTCGGCAAACTGCCCGATTTTGAAATTTTACATTTGTGAAAAACGCAGAAAAGTTTGTGCGGATGTAAAAACCGGGCAAAAAACCTCGCAATTGTTTTCAAAATATGATATAATGCCATATATAAGTGTACCCCTTAAAATTGCGGAGGGAACGATTATGAAGAAAAGAATATTTTGCGCGTTGCTTGCAGCTCTTACGCTGGTCGGCTTGCTTGTATCCTGTGCGACCAATCCGACCGAGCAGGAGGAGCAGACCACGGCTGTGGAATACGAAAACCAATATCAAGAGGCTCTTTCGAAGCTCTCTGTGGACTTCGGCGAGCAGGATTTCGTGGTGCTTGGCCGCGGAGACGCGGGCAGCTCGGTTTCCGAGATCCACCAAGAGGAGGCAAGCTCCGAGCCTTTGGAAAACGCTGTCTATAACCGTAACCGCAATCTCTCCGAGCGCTGTAAGCTCAACTATATAGCCAAGCTTTCGCCCTCGGACGGCCTTGCCGATCTGATTACCACAGATATCAAGGCAGGCACGGGCGAGTATGCGATTGCATTTCCCGATATGCGCGTAGCGGGCACCCTGGCCACCAAAAATATGGTAAAGGACTTCAATGATCTGGCCTACATCAACCTTGACGCCGAGTGGTGGGATGAGGGCACCGCATCCATGAGTGTGATCGGCAGAACTCTCTGGATGAACAGTGATATCAACTACATGGCGCACGACGTCACCTTCCTGACGCTGTTTTCCAAGGTAATGGCAGACGAGCAGGGACTTGACGATCTGTACGAAACGGTCAACAACGGCGACTGGACCATTGATCTGCTCTCCACGTATGCAAAAAAGGTCTCCTCGGATCTGGACGGTAACGGAAAATACGATGAGGGCGACGCTTACGGTCTGATTGGTACCTCTACGTTGGGATACGCCATGTTCTACGGCTCCGAGATGAGATACGTGGCTTGCGACAACGAGGGTGAGCCTTATCTTGCCATGACAGAGACCGATCTGCTCAAGGCGTCGGATCTGCTTGACAAGATGCTGGAGCTGCTTTATAACGGTCACAACTCTTACATCGTAGCCCCCGGTAAGGAAAAGGACGCGTTGAATATGTTTATCAATAACCAGGGCCTTTTCTACTTTGAGTGCGCAAGCTATACGGGCGCTCTTCGCAACATGTCGGACGATTTCGGCGTGCTGCCGTTGCCCAAATATGACAAGAATCAGCAGAAGTACGCAACCTACGTCAATCCCATTTCTTCTACCATGATCATTCCCGTAGGTCCCAAGAACTACGACGATCTTGGCAAGGTGATTGAGACCATGGCCATCCTGTCGTCCGAATCGGTCATTCCGACCTACTACGATCTGGTGCTCAAGCGCAAGACCATCCGCGACGAGGAATCGGCACAGATGCTGGATATCATCTTCTCCAACCGTATCTACGATCTGTCCTGCTTCTATGAAAGGATCGGGCTGATGCACACCTTCCAGGAGGCCATCAACAGCAAAACCAACAACTTCTCCTCCAACTATCAGTCAAGGCTGAAAAAGGCAGAGAAGGAGATCAGGCATATCGTAGGCAAGATCGAGGACATGGAATAAAAAAGCAAAGAAACAAAAATAAAAAAACTAAACGGAGGATGTTATGAAACTCAAAATAATGAGTGCTTTTTTGGCAGCGCTGATGCTGCTGGCTTGCTTTGTCGGCTGTGCCGACGTGGAGGACGAGCCGAGTGAAAGCGAAGCCGGCTCTGCCGAGGTAGAGGCGGACGCGTATCAGGTTGCGCTGGATGCGATCGATATCGACCTTGGCGGTCAGGATTTCGCAGTCGTTTGCCGTAACGATGCGGGAAATGCGCAGAATGAAATGATGCGCGAGGAAACCAGCTCCGATCCCCTGGAGCAGGCGGTTTACACCAGAAACCTGGCCTTGCAGGAAAAGTGCAAGATCAATTACATCGTCTCTCCCGTAGCCACCCCCGACGTCATTACCACCATAGCCAACGATATCAAGGGTGGCACGGGCGAATACAGCCTGGCAATGCCCGATATGGTTGGTGCAGGCACGATGGCATCGCGCGGACATCTGCGTGATTTCCATGATCTGCCTTACGTTGATCTGGATGCGGAATGGTGGGATCAGGGTACGGCTGAGATGAATATCGGCGGCAAGCTGTTCTGGATGAACAGTGACGTCAACTTCTTGGCGCACGACGTGACCTTCTTGATCCTGTTCTCCAAGGTGCTTGCCGAGAAGGAGGGCCTTGACAACCTGTATGAAACGGTTGAAAACCAGGAATGGACGCTGGACGTGTTCAGCTCCTACGTCGAAAAGGTCACCCAAGATGCGAACGGTGACGGCAAGTACGACAGCAATGATATTTACGGTCTGATCGGTACCTCCTCCATGGGCTCGACTATGTTCTATGCATCGGGTCTGAAGTACGTTCAGTGCTCTGCGGACGACGATCCTTATCTGTGCATGACCGATTCCGATCTGCTCAAGGCAACCGACCTTTTGGATAAGGTGCTGGAGATCTTCTATGCCGGCAATTCCACCTATATCGTAAAGGCAGGTGACGAGCCCGTTGCAAAGGGCATGTTTGCTGCCAACCAGGGTCTGTTCTACAGCGAGGTTGCAAGCTATATCGTAAACCTCAAGGATATGTCTGACGATTTTGGTGTGCTGCCCGTTCCGAAGTACGATAAGAACCAGGAAAACTACCAGACCTGGGTACACGGTATTTCCTCCACTATGGTCGTTCCCCAAGGACCGCAGGATTCCGAGCAGGTCAGCAAGGTCATGGAGAGTATGGCCATTCTGTCCGGTAAGCACGTCATTCCCACCTACTACGAGCTTGTGCTCAAGAGAAAGACGGTACGTGACGAGGAGTCCGCGGGTATGCTGGATATCATCTTCTCCAACCGTACCTATGACCTTGTCAATTACTATACCGAGCTGAGCCTTGCAGGCACCTTCCAGGGAGCTGTCACCAAGGGAACCAACTCCTTTGCGTCTGCTTACTCCAAGGCTGCAAACAGAACCGAGAAGGCACTCAAAAAGCTGATCTCCAAATTTGACGATTAAGAAAGGTTGACCACGAAAGAATGAAACAGTATCTGCTTCCCGAAAGCGGTACGTTCTATAAGGCAAATCTGCATTGCCACACGACCTGCTCGGACGGGAGATATACGCCCGAGCAGATCAAACAGAAATACTTGGCAGAAGGTTATGCGGTTGTGGCGTTTTCGGATCACAACCGCATTTTGCCTCATCCCGAGCTGCGCAGTGATGATTTTTTGCCGCTTACCGCGATAGAAATTGACTTTAACGCGCCCACCGAGCCCTGGAGCCACGCGAGCGTGTATCATCTGAACTATTTTTCTCCCGATCCCGACAGGGATACCTTTGTGCCGTTTGATCGCGTGTACGACGTTGACGCGGTCAGCGATCTCAACCTGCGCGCGGCAAAAGAGGGTTTTTTGGTGCAGTACAACCATCCCAGATGGTCTTTCCAGCAGGCAGCGGATTTTTTGCCGCTCAAGGGTCTTTGGGGCTTTGAGGTGTATAACACCGGCTGCGAGATCGAAATGCAAAACGGCTGGGCAGACTATGAGTTTGAGCTTTGCTGCCGCGCGGGCATGAGCGTTGTGCCCACGGCAACCGACGATAATCACAACGTTGCCATGGACGAGGCGTCCCCTTATAATGATTCCTTTGGCGGCTGGAGCATGATCAAAGCGGCGTCTTTGACTTATGCGGATATTTTCGAGGCCATGAAAAGGGGAGAAATGTACGCCACCACAGGTCCCGAGATCCGTGAGCTTTGGGTGGAGGACGGCGTTATGCACGTCGTGACATCCCCTTGCTGTGCCATTTCGTTTTTGACCAGCGGCCGCGAGACCTCTACGGTCCGCGCACACGGGGATTCTTTGACCGAGCATCGGTTTGCAGTGCCCGAGCACGTCAAATTCGTGCGCGTGCAGGCGGCTGATGCAAAGGGTGGACGCGCCTTTTCGCGTCCGTATGACATTTCAGAATTGCTGTAAAGGAGCAAACGAATGGATTTTTGGTGCAAATCGTCAGCCGAGCGTGTGTATAAGCACACAAGAAAGCAAAAGGCCGACTGTGCAAGGATCAATTTGCACACGGGTAAAAATATGTACGTCAGCGCGCAGCTCTTGTTGCGCGAGGTAGAGGACGCCTTTGACGTCTTGGACGTGACGATTGAGGGCGTGCCCGAGGGCGTGGTAGCCGAGATCTGCGTGCAGGATTACGCCGTTTTCAACGACGGTCTTCCTTATCCGGATATTCAAAAGCCGGGTAAGAGCGTGCACGTGCCGTCCAACACCACGCAAGGCTTGTGGGTGCACTTGTGGATATCCAAGGAGGCCGCCGAGGGCATCACTCCGATGACCTGCACGGTCAAGACCTCTCGCGGTGATTTTACCGCAAGCCTTTCGCTGCGCATCTATCCCGTCGTGATTCCCGAGCCTTCGGAGTCTGCGTTCGGGCATGAATATTTCTTCTGCGCTACAGGCTTTTTCCCGCCCAAGGGACAGCCGTGGAGACCTCCCGTGACACCCTTTTACGACACTTACCGATACAGTGACGAATGGTGGGAGCTGATGGCAAATTACGCACGCGCCATGAAGGTGCTGCGCGTCAACAGTCTGAATATCGCGCCCATTGATTTTCTGATCGACGCGGGCTCAAAGCGCATTTCCGAGACCGAGTGGCACTTGGACTATACGCTGCTGGATCAGTTTATTGAGCTTTTCTTGCGCGAGGGCAGCTTCAAGTATCTGACGCTGTCCGCACCTGTCAGCTCAGTCTGGGGCAAGACCATTCTTGGCTGCGGCGATCACGGTGATATCGTTTGGTACGAGATCGGAAAGCCCGAGGCCGAGCATTGGGCACGCGCTTACTGGGGCGGTATATACAAGCATTTCGAAGAGAAGGGCTGGCTTTCCATGCTCAATCTGCGACTGCAGGACGAGCCCCACACCACAGAGTATTGGTATTGGGCAAGAGAGATTGCCGACGAGGTTTGCCCCGGCATCCCTTGCGGCGAGCCGCTGGATACGCACGAGATCGCGCTGCAGTTGGCAGGCAAGTGCAACCAGTACGTGCCAAGGCTTGAGGTGTACGCATCCGATCCCTATTTCTATCGCGAAAGACAGAAGGCAGGGGATACCGTTTGGTGCTACAGCTGCTGCTTCCCCGAGGAGAACTGGTGGCTCAATAAATTCATCGATCTGCCGCATTCCTATAGCCGCATGATCAAATGGGCTTGCTACGCGCAGGGCATTACGGGATTTTTGCATTGGGGCTTTAACCACTGGGGCGAGAGAACCATTTACGGCATTCAGCCGAACGCAAGATATAAGGGAGACGGTTACATCGTGTATCCCGACATTGAAAACTTTGACGTGCTGCATTCCAACCGTGGCGTAGCCACCCGAGAGGGCCTTTACGATTGGGAGCTTTTGCACATGCTTGAGCAAAAGGACGCGGCATCGGCGCTGGCCATTGCGCACTCGGTTGCCCGTACCTTTGAGGACTTTACACACAACGAAGCAGACATTGACGCGGCGCGCATCCGTCTGCTGGAAGCACTCTGTGAATGATTTTTATGGAGGTTATCATGAAAAAAACCTGGATCGCACTCATTTCCGCAGCAGTTGTGCTGGCACAATTGGCTATGACGCTTGTAACAGGCGCTACGGGTGTTCTGTACCTGCTTTCTATTATTACCGCAGTAACAGGGTGACAGCTTGGCTGTCACCCCTTGCTTTGTAAGAGGAGTCGACTATGAAAACTCAAACCAAGGGTAAATTCTACGCAGCGCTGGTGCTGTTTGGCCTCTTAGGCCAGATCGCATGGGTGGTCGAGAATATGTACCTCAACGTGTTTATTTATAAAATGTTTGCCGCCTCTGCGGGCGATATCCGTTTGATGGTGAGCGCATCGGCCATTGCGGCCACGCTGACCACCGTATTTATGGGCGCGCTTTCGGATAAGATCGGCAAGCGTCGCCTGTTTATCGCGGGTGGCTACGTGCTATGGGGCATTTCAATCTTAGCCTTTGCCGTGGTGAGATTGGACGTGATCAGCGCGATCGTCCCCATGACCGTCTCAGCGGCTGCCGTGGGCGTTTCGCTGACCGTGGCGCTGGACTGCATCATGACCTTCTTCGGCTCAACTGCCAACGACGCTGCATTCAACGCCTGGCTGACCGACAGCACCACCGAGAAAAACCGCGGGGCTGCAGAGGGGCTTAACGCCATGATGCCGCTGATCGCCATTTTGTTTGTGTTTGGCGGTATGATGCTCATGCCCGCGTCCATTTCTCAGGACATGCCGCTTTATTGGACGATCATGTTCTGTATCATCGGCGGCATTGTGCTGTTGGCGGGTGTGCTGGGCTTTTTCCTGATCAAGGATCCCGATATCAAGCCCTCGTCGGACGGGTATTTTTCCACCGTGTTCTACGGCTTCCGTCCGTCCACGGTCAAGATGCACGCGTCGCTGTACGTGCATCTGATCGTATTCGTGCTGTTCAATATCGCCATTCAGATCTTCATGCCCTATCTCATTATCTATTATGAGATCTCGCTGGGTATGGCGGATTACGTGCTGGTCATGGCACCTGCTATCATTCTTGCGTCGGTTGCCACCGCGCTGTGGGGCAGGGTATACGATAAAAAGGGATTTAAGCTGACGGGTATCCTTGCCATGCTCTGGATGTGCGCGGGATTTGTCATGCTGTTTTTCTTCCGCGCCAAGATGCTTGTCTTTATCGGCTCGCTGCTGATGATGTGCGGCTACCTTTGCGGTGCGGCCGTGTTTGGGGCAAAGATCCGCGATCTGACCCCCGAGGGCAAGGCAGGCAGATTGCAGGGCGTGCGTATTTTCGCGCAGGTTTTGCTGCCGGGTGTCATCGGTCCTTGGATCGGTGAGATGGTGCTCTCAAACGCCGAAAAGATCGTCAACGGTGACGGTACCGAATCCTTCGTGCCGAACGCAAATATCTTCTTGGCCGCGCTGGTCGTGGCCGTGATCGTGCTTGCTCTGATTTTGCTGATCAAGGACAAAAAGAAGCCAAATCTGCAAGCGCTGCACACGCCCTTTGAGGACGACGAGCACGCCTGGGAAAAGCACTACCCCAGACCTTCGATGCGCCGCGAGTGCTGGCAGAGCCTGTCTGGCGAATGGGATCTTTCGGTGCAGTCAAAAAAGGGAATTGAGCCTGTTGGCAAGATCAGTGTGCCGTTCCCGCCCGAAAGCAGACTTTCGGGCATTGAGCGCGCGCTTGGTAAGGGTGAGGAATGGCTTTACGAGCGTGACTTTGACCTGCAGATCAAGCAGGGCAGCCGCGTGCTTTTGCACTTTGGCGCGGTGGATCAGGTTTGCACCGTAATCGTCAACGGCGAAAGAATAAGCTGTCATGAGGGCGGATATCTGCCTTTTGACGTAGATATCACCGCATTTGTCAGAAACGGAAAAAACCGCCTTGCCGTGCAAGTGTCCGACACACTTGATCACAACCTCGGCTGGGGCAAGCAGAGAGTGGACCGCGGCGGCATGTGGTATACCCCCATCAGCGGCATCTGGCAGCCCGTATGGCTGGAGCAGGTGCCGGAAAACTATATTGAATCCATCAAAATTGATACAACCACCGAGAAAATGACACTGCACGTCAGGGGCGGCGATATGATGAAGGAGCTGACCGTGCATACCCCCGAGGGCACAGAGGTGGTCAGCTTTATGGGCGACGTGGTGGAGTTTGAGCCGTTCAACCCCGTGCTGTGGACACCCGAGCACCCCTACCTTTACAGCTTTACGCTGACTGCGGGTGAGGACAGGATTCATTCTTACTTCGCGCTGCGTACGGTTTCGGTGGCAAACGTTGGCGGTACGTCCCGCATTGCCCTCAATGGCAAGCCGTATTTCTTCCATGGACTTCTCGATCAGGGCTATTTCCCGGACGGCATTTATCTGCCGGGCAGCCCCGACGGCTATGAAAACGATATTCTGACCGCCAAAAAAATGGGCTTCAACATGCTGCGCAAGCATATCAAGATCGAGCCGCAGGTGTTTTATTACCTGTGCGATAAGCTGGGCATGGTCGTATTCCAGGACATGGTCAACAGCGGTGATTACAGCTTCCTTGCAGACACCGCCCTGCCCACAATCGGATTGAAGCGCGGGATTTCGCACAAGGCAAGCGAGCGTCGCAAGCGTGCCTTCCTTGCAGACAGCGAGCGGACGATCGAGCTGCTTTATAACCACCCAAGCGTGTGCTATTACACCATTTTCAACGAGGGCTGGGGGCAGTTTGAGGCGGATAAGACCTACGACGCACTCAAGCCGCTTGACCCGTCGCGCATCTGGGACACCACCTCGGGCTGGTTTTGGGAGAGCAAGAGCGACGTGCAGAGCGAGCACATCTATTTCAAGAAAATTGATATCAAGCCATGGGGCGACCGCCCCGTGGTGCTGTCCGAGTTTGGCGGCTATGCCTGCCGCGTAGAGGGGCACATCTTCAATCCCGACAACAACTACGGCTACAGCACCTATCCCACTCCCGAGGCGTGGCAGACTGCCACCGAGGCGCTTTATCGCGAGCAGATATTGCCTGCTATTGAGAAAAGCGGCCTTTGCGCAGCCGTGCTGACGCAGCTCTCGGACGTGGAGGACGAAACCAACGGTCTTGTGACCTATGACAGACAAACAGAGAAGGCAGACGTTGCCGCTATGGCCTCGCTTGCCGATGAAATCTACGCTTGCTTTGACAGGGCAGCAGAGAATCGAGGATAATTATGGAAAACAAAATGGCTTTACCGGGACAAGAGGAAAAGGAACTACAGGCGCTGGAAAGCGGTTGGCGCGTGCCCGCATTCAAGGTGTCGGGCGTATTTGGCTCGCACATGGTACTGCAAAGAGAAAGACCTATCCGCATCTGGGGCTTTTCGGATACGCCCGGATCCGTGATCTCGGGTGAATTTATGGGCGAGAGAGTGAGTGCAACGGTTGGCGACGACTGTCGCTGGACGCTGCGCTTTGTGCCGCACGGTCCTGTGTGGGAGGGCAAGCAGATGGTGATCTACGACGATCGCGGGCACAGTACCGTGCTTGAGGACGTGCTTGTTGGCGACGTGTGGTTGATCGGCGGCCAATCCAACGCCGAGCATAATCTCGGCGGCTGCCTTGACTGGGCACCCGAGCAATGGTACGACAAGGACGAGCCGCTGCGTCTGTTTGCGCAAACGCGCCAGTATCCCTTTGAGCATCAGGAATTCTGCGGTCAGCCGCAGCCCGATATCATTTGCCCCGATTGGGGCTGGCAGCTGCCGCTTGAGAATGCCGCGCATACCTTTTCGGCCATCGGTTGGTTCTTTGGCAAGGAGCTGCTGCGCTATATCGATGCGCCCGTGGGGCTTATCATGATGGCTGCGGGCGGTGCTTGCATCCGCGAGCTGATGCCCACCGAGTTAGCCGTTGAGCTTGGTTATACCACCACGGTGGCTGTTCCCTTGGGTGGCTTTTACAATTCGCTCATCCATCCCTTCGTGCCGCTGCAATTCAAGGGACAGATCTTTTTCCAGGGCGAGAGCGAGGGATGCTTCCCGGATCGCGCTCCGATCTATGACAAGGAGCTTGCGCGCTTGGTGGCGGATCAAAGAGAACGATTCGGACAGGATTTCCCGTTCTATAACGTGCAGCTCTCGGACTATCGCGACGAGTGCTATACCTATTTTGCCTGGCTTGATACCGTGCGCGTCAAGCAGCTGGATGCGCTGGCAACCATCCCCAACAGCACGCTGACGCCCGCGATGGACTTAGGATCACCCGACACGCATCCCGATTTTGCGCATTCTCCCCGTAAGTATGAGCTTGCCATGCGTATAGCAAAGCTGGCACTTGCGCGCGAATATCGCATCGGCAGTGAGTACGATGCGCGCGCTCCCAAGCCCACGCAGGCCAAAAGAAGCGCGGACGGCAAACAAATCACGGTTGCCTTTACCGACATCGGTGACGGCCTTTGCGTGCTGGGGCAATCTCCGCGCGACAGCATCGGACAAGAGGTCAAGGGCTTTACGCTTGGCGAGAAGGGCAATCAGACCCCCGTACGCGCCGTGATCGAAACGCGCGGCCTTGTCACGCTGGACGTGCCCGAGGGCGCGGACGCGGGCGTAGTCTCGTATGCGTACGGCATCCGCGTATCGAGCGAGTTTGCCGATCTGCGAAACGGCAACAATCTGCCCGCGTTTGCATTCTCCATGCGCGTGGAATGATCCCAAAGTCATTGACAAGCGCGTGACTTTGTGATACAATACACAAGAAAAATACGACGAAGGACGGAAAAGATCATGTTTCAATATTTTTTTGAAACAAAGGACACCATTGAAAAGGGCGTTGGCTTTGAGCCGTTTGATCTGACGCACATGTTCTGGCTTGTGCTGGCGGTCGTGCTGACCGTGGTCGGCTGCATCGTTTATAAAAGGCTGGATGAGAAGGGAAGAATGACCTTCCGTCGCGTGCTGGCTGCGCTGATCGTGGCGGATGAGCTTTACAAGATCATCGGGCTTTTGGCTATCGGCAAATATACGGCGGGATATCTGCCGCTGCATCTTTGCAGTATCAATATTTTCATTATCGCCATTCATTCGGTAAAGCCCTTCCGTATATTGGATAATTTCCTTTATACCGTGTGCATTCCGTCGTCGCTGGCAGCGATTTTGCTGCCCAACTGGACACAGCTGCCGCTGCTCAACTTCATGCATATCCACAGCTCGACCGTACATATCCTGCTTTTGCTTTACCCTTTGATTCTGACGCTTTGCGGGGATATGAAGCCACGCTTTCGCGATCTGCCAAAGAGTCTTGGGCTGCTTTTGGCGCTTGCGATTCCGGTGTACGGTGTCAACGTGTGGCTTGGCAAGAATTTCATGTTTTTGAGCAATCCGGGTGGCGTTGCACCTTTGGTATTTTTTGAAAAGCTTTGGGGAAACCATCTGTACGGATACCCTGTGCTGATCGCGGCCATCGTGGCGGTCATGTATACGCCATGGCTGATCGCGTATTTTGTGCAGAAAAAACGCAATAAGTGTGTAGAATAAAGGAGACAATATGGCAAATTACAGAAGAGGCAGAATCAACGGCGAAATGCAAACTTCCTCAGCACTTTCTGCGACCTTTGCGCCGTACTGTGCGGCAAAGCTTTCAGCTTTCTTTATGTCCCGATCATAGACCAGCACAATATCAGCACCAGCCGCACGCAGACCTGCGCACATACCGCCGATGTGTCCGTGGTCAAGACCGATGACGCCGACGGGAAAGTCGCCCGATCTGACAACCGCACCGGGCTTTGGCGGCAGCGCGGCTAAAAATTCAGATACCTGTGATTCGTTCATAATCCATTTCCTATTTATTGATTCAGTTCTTCAAATGCTGCAATGGCATCTTCGATCTTCTTGTTCATCGTCTTTTCCTGTTTTGCGGCAACCGATGCGATATCACGTTTGTTGTTCTTCATCATTGCGGAGAACTGACCGTCACGGAGCTCCGGACAGTATACGGTATCACCCCAGTCGAAAACACGGTTTCCGAAGACAATTTCCAGCATTTCCTCGGAATCGTTGTCGCGTGTATGCTTGGATTTCAGCAGGACTTCATAGAACGCGGGAACGAGATTCTGTGCCGAATCGGATGCCATAGCCTCCAGAACAACGCCAGTCATCTCCAAATCCTTAACATTTGTCACAGGAATACAAGTTTGTTCACAGCCTTCAATTCGGGAATAATACTCATTCTGTGCCTCGTCATACTTGGGATACGGAATCAGACCGAAGTCGGTATCCATGGTACGGAGTGTTTCCAGATAGAATACCGGCATGTCAATGAACAGCCCCTGACCGTTGATAAACATATTGACTTCATCGGGGTGAACATTTTCTTCATCCGTGAAATGATGCCAGACATTGCTGTCATAAACCAGGTCAAAGATCTCCACAAAAACGGTCTGGAACTTCTCATCTGTCAGAAGAGAATAGGTCGGATAGTCATTGGCATCCATCTTCATAGATTCCTGTCCGGCAGCAATCCAGAAGCAAGGCAGTATCTGCTTCGCCGTGGAGAGCAGACCGTAACGGTCCTGTCTGTCCATCGTTCCGTCACCGTTGATGTCGGATACAACGGTCTTCATCATTTCACGCATAGCGGCATATGTCCAGCTGCCGTCCTTGACCGTACCATAAACATCAAAGTCATTGCTTGCGGCAAGCTCCTTGTTGAAAGCAAGCAGATGTGTATATTCATAGCCGGAGGTATTGAATGCACCGACTGCAAAAAACGGAACATTACCGATGGACATGGCATCGGTCAGTTCCTTATCCCAATAGGGTTTAGAAAGATCAATTTCCGGAAGATCGGCAATGGGACGGAGCAGCCCTTCCATTGCATAATTGAACGCATAAACACAGCGGGTATTGATGATATCATACGTATCGTCACCTGCCATGACAGACAGACGCGCCTGTTCCGTATTGTTTTCTTCAAATACCTCTTCATACTTAAAGTTATACAGTTCCATCAGACGGACGTTTCGCTCATAGATGGCATCGTTGAGTGTTGTACCATCTGCCGCTTCCGCATGCATGGCACTGTTGAGATGCATCAGCTGGCGCGCATAAATGGTAAAGGTCTCACCGCCGAAGTCATAGTCTCCAAGGTTGTGCGCGTAAATGTTTTCGGTTACCGCAGCGGTTGTTTCCGCAGCATCGGTACCGGCATCGGTCACGGGACCGGGATCAACGGATGCATCGCCGCAGCCGACGGCGGCAAGTGCAGCGGCAGCGAGTAAAAGCGTCAGAGCCGTTTTCATAGAATTGTATTTCATAAGTGGGTATTCCTTTCTGTTTTTATGTATATTATGTATTATTATAAAAATTGTTTCATCAATTCGGGGAATGTCCGGTAATCGGTAACCGGAAGAAACGCAATATCGGAGTGATACACCGCCTCGTCATTGCCGCCCGCACCAAAGTCATCGCCGACGAACAGCACTTCCTCGTGCCGGTATCCGTATTCGGCACAGTAGCGGTCGAGTGCC
>JAZNYL010000044.1:0-27296 GCA_045594445.1 Eubacteriales bacterium | reverse complement strand
GTACGCGCCAAAGGATGCGATATTATGCTGTGCCCGAGCGTCTTTTCGGTAAACGTCGATAACGTAGGACAGCGCCTGAAAGGTATAAAATGAAATCCCGATAGGCAGGGACAGTCCGAGCGTTTTCAGGAACGAAAGTCCCGGAATTAGACGCAGGTTTTGTACGAAAAAGTCGAAATACTTGAAAAATCCGAGTATTGCGAGATTTATGATTATCGCAAGTATCAGCACCGTGCGCTGACGGCGGCGGTCGGAGGAAAATTTCTCCACCAGATATCCTGCGATATAGTCAACGATTATCGTGCCGATCATCAGAAAAACGTTCAGCGGCTCGCCCCAGCCGTAAAATACGAGGCTGACTGCGAGCAGTACGATATTTCGCGTACGGACGCTCTTTCACCAAGAGCAGAGCGTGAAGAAGCCACCATTTGCGTGGTGGCTCATTTCAAATAATTCGTTAATTTTTCAGCCCGATGGGGCTGCTTTTTTTACTTAATACCCATAACTGAAATTCAGGCTGCCGATGGGGGCGGCGTCGCCCGTGGAGTACAGGTTTAAAGGATCGTTTTCCATATCCTGCACGTTATCGGTCACCTTGAATTCAATCTGAAAATGGTGCTCGTCAAGTCCGATTGCCGCAAGCGGGATGCGCACGATCATGACCTTGCCGTACACGTTGACGTCGGCCTTTCCGACCGCCTCGCCGTTGGCTGCAAGTATGGTGCTCGTCTGTCCGTCAAATTCGCGGTTGATGACATATTCATATCCGCAGAACAGCGCACCGTCCGCATCAGCGGTCTTGAGCCACAGATTCATCCAGCCCGCATCGCCTGCGGTATAATCCGTGATATCCTCGATGCACGCAATGCGGAAATACAGATACTCACCGTCACGCAGGATGCTGATCGTATCAATATCGTTCCTGCCGCTCTCATCCTTGTAAACGAGATCTCCTGCCATGCCCTTGAAATTGCGGTCGGCGCACTCACCCGTAAAATCGCGATAGGTAGGGGCGGACTCCCACACCGCATCGTCCTTGGTGATATCGGGCGTGGTGGCAGGATATTCGTAATGCACGGCGGGTGCAAAATTGTCATTATGAATATTCATAACGGTCTGGAAATACGCGTAATCCTTCATGCCGGACGAGCGCGAGGGCTCGATATCGCGCGAATACTCGGCGTTGAAGGTATCAACGGTATAATATTCACGCTCATTCAGGCGGATCTTTGCAGCTACCCACTCGTTCCAGCCGGTCAAAAATACGAATCTCGCATCCTCGGCTCTTTGCTCGGGCGTCATGTCAAACACGGTATTCCACTGCGCCTGGAAGTTGAGATTTTGGCGCCAATTTTCATGGTCGTTCTCGCCCTTCCACTTGCCCTTGACCTTTTCGGTGGGGTGCCAGCCGCGGCCGCGGGAGCTCCTGGTATCGGTCATGTTGACCGATACGTGCTGCGCGATGGACAGATTGATCCAACCCTCTTGCGAGGTTTGCGGATATTCAAAAGAGATCCAGGGCGCGCCGTATTCGTACACGGGATCGTTAACGGGTGCAGCGATTGGCCATTGCGTCACGCGGAAATCAAAGAATTCGGCAAACATCTTTTCCTCAGTATTTGAGGACTCGCGAAAACGCGCGATGACGTTGTCGGGTGCCACGATCATGGGCTTTTCGGGATCGTTGGGCGTAAACCAAAGGCTCTTGTAGGTATCGTTCTGATAAAAGATCTTATATACCTGCTTGAACACGTTTGTGTCCGCGTTCAGATCGTGCTTGCCAAGATAGTAGACCACTCGGGGTACGTCCCAGCCTGCATTCTGATATTCCAGCAGCAAATCAAACAGCACGGCCGTCACGTTTTCGTACAGCACGTTGTTGGAGGTGTCCAGCACGATGAAATCAATGCCCGCCATGGTCAGCATTTCGATCTGCTTGCGCATGACCCAAGGATCTTGGCTGTTATAATAGCCCCAAACGGGCTCTCCCCAGAAATGCGCTGCACCGACGGGGGTGATGGGCGTGTTATAACGCGTAAAGGCCTTATTGTACGTGCCCTCGTAGGTAATCAAGTTGACGTCATAAATGCCTGAGTGGTTGTTGTGCTGACCAAGCGTAAGGAAATAAAACATGCCCACGTAGCGGTCGTCGTTGACCTTGCCGTCCACGGGCAGGATCACGCGGCCGAAATCATCCGTGCCCGCAATGTTGAGCACAGAATACTCGGCATCGGTCAAATCTCTCTCGTCCGGCACGCGCTCAACCGTGGGCATGAGAACCTCTTCGCTCTGTGCCTCGGTGGTCTCGGGCTTTTCGGTTGCGCCCGTGTCAGATTCCTTTTCGGACGGCTCGGGAGTATCGGGCGTGCAGGCGGCAAAAGCTGCAAGCAGCATAAGGGCTGCCAATAAAAATGCCAACATTTTAAAATTCTTCATGACAATCTCCATGCCGCCTTTGGCGGCTCAAATAGTGAGGGAAACTTCACCGTGGAGCTTTGCTCCAAAAATGGGTCCGGACCCATTTTTAGGTGAAGTTTAAGCGTGAATGGTTGCGTATAAAGGAATACAACGTGAAATTTCACGCTATTGCTCCTTTCTGCCAAGCGCAAGAGCGGCCAAGCCAAGCAATATCAAGGCCGCCGGCATAAGCACCGCGCCGCAGCCCTCGTTATCAATCGCGGGTTCGGGAACGTCAATGTCAAGGGCTTGCGTGGTTTCGGGCGCAGATGCTTCGGGCCGGGGTTCGGTTGTCTCGGGCGCGGCTGTTGCAGCCTCGGTGGTCTCGGGCGCCTCGGTTTCGGGCGCCTCCAGCACGGTGACCTCAAAGGAGGTCTTCATACCGTCATACTCCACCGTGACGGTTGCCTTACCGGGCTTGGAAAAATCATAGCTGACCATGCTTTCAAGCAGCATCATATCCAGGCTCTGACCACCTACGTACTTGACGCGCACAACCAGCGAGGTCATATCAATGCGCTCTCCCACAAAGTACGTGTCCTTATATCCGTCCAGCACCTCAAAGCCGTTGGTTTTGACGCAGACCTCGTCCGAGGTATTGACCACAAAGCAAATGGGTTCAAGCACCAACGTGCCGTCCACGGGCGTGTACTTATCCTTGTTCGTGCCCGCCCAGTTACCCCAATCGTCCTGCGTCCAGTTCATCCATCGGAATCCGGGATGAATGACGATCTCATACTCCTGCTCCTTAAGATCCTTCAGGTATGCGGGATTGTCGATATGGAAGATCATGGTGTCACCGTAGAAATTGAAGCGTGCGACCTTTCCCTTTTTGACAAGCTCGGTCACACTCTCTCCGTTGATGGTGACAAGATCGCCCAAGGTCTTGCCCGGAATGGCCGAGGGGCAAAGATCCACGGCGGAAATGGCCTTGAGGCTTTCGGTATCCTTGCGTTCAAAATTGATGCGCAGCGCGCCGTCAATACCCGCCATGGGGCCGGTCTGCACGCCCGTAATACCCGCCTTTCCGTTGACCGGGAAGGACACGTCGCGATCCAACGTCAGATAGGAAAGCTCACCCGAAATACCCGAGGGAGAGCCTACGCACCAGACAAAGCCTGCCTTGACCGTGATCGCGGTAAAATCCGAGGGCTTGAGCTTTGCGTGGTCGTCCATGTGGAAAACCAGATTGAGACGAATCATGCCGTTTGGCAGATCGTCGTAGGTATAGCAGGTACGCTTGAATGCAAGATCGCCAAGCATTTCCTTGACCTGACGGATGGTCATATTCTCATAGGCCTTGCCTTCCTTGACAAAGGAGACCAAGATCAGATCGGTATTGTGATCAATGCGGTCGTCCCATGCGTCCTTGGTCAGTCCCTGCGTACCGCCCGGGACCAAAAAGCTAACCTGTCCAAAGGTCACGCCCTCCGGCTGGAATGGCTGGCCGAAATAGGGCTCCATGGGGATCTGCTCCTCTGCTCCCACCACCGTGGGGATGGCAAGACAGAGCAAAAGCAAGACAAGAAAGATACTCAGAATTCTGCGTTTTATCATAGGTGTCCTCCTTTGGTTGTCGTTACTTTTATTTTACTATAAGAATTCTTACATGTCAAGCAATTTTCTCCCCATGCCTTGCATAGCACGGGTGGATATGCTATAATAAAAGCAATCTAAACAAGAGGAATGCACATGAAGCTTTACGCACCCGCTTATTATCAAAAATTCACTTGCATTGCCGACCGCTGCCAACACTCCTGCTGCATTGGCTGGGAGATTGACGTGGACGACGGCACCTGCAAGTATTACCAAACGCTGGACGGCGATTATGCAGACGCGATCAGACAGAGCATTGACCGCACAAACACGCCGCATTTTTCGCTTGCCGCCCACGATCGCTGCCCGCACCTTGACGAGCGCGGCCTTTGCCGCATCATCACAGCTTACGGCCAAGACGCGCTTTGCGAGATCTGCCGCGAGCACCCGCGCATCTACCACGACACGCCGCACGGCAAGGAGGTAGGGCTTGGCCTTTCCTGCGAGCAGGCTTGCCGCGTGGTCCTTGGCTCGGACGACTTTGCGCACATGATAGAGCTTGAGCAGCTTGACGGCGCACCCGACCAAGACGCCTTTGACGCCACCCTGCCGCGCGCTCAAATCTACGCGCTGCTTGGCGACGCATCTCTTTCCTATTCCGAAAAGCTGCAACGTATCTGCGAGGCCTTCCAAGTTACCTCCGCGCTGCTTGACGATGCTGATTGGCGACAGTTACTTAACGGCCTTGAATACCTGGACGACGCGCATCGCGCGCTGTTCTCGTGTTATTCGTCTGTATGCGAGGCGCAGGGCGAATCCGCGCCCATACTTACCCGCGCGCTTGCCTATTTTATCTTCCGCCATTGCTCGGACGCCGCGGATAACGAGGATTTTCGCGCGTCGCTGGGGCTTTCGCTGTTCTTTGCGCAGCTGCTTTGCTGCATGATATGCGCGGGCACTGATCCCTTGGACGCCGCGCGCATTCTCTCCGAGGAGCTGGAATACTCCGAGGACAATACCGACACCATCCGATCCGTATTTTTTGAGGAGCTGCCATGACACCCAACTACAAACGCACCAAGTTCGCCTGCTACTCGGCATACTTTACCATGTCGTCCATCTTCATCCTGCCGCCGCTGCTTTTTGCCACGCTGCAGGATACTTACAACATTTCCTACACGCTGCTTGGCACGCTGGTGCTGACAAATTTCTGCACGCAGATGCTGGTTGACCTGCTCTTCTCACTCTTTGCCAAGAAATTCAACGCCAAAATGCTTGTACGCCTGACGCCCCTGATCACCTCGCTCGGTCTTGTGATCTACGCGCTGGTGCCTACCTTCCTGCCGCAATTTGCTTATGCCGGATTGCTTGCGGGCACCGTCATTTTCTCAATCGCGGCAGGCCTTTCCGAGGTCATGCTCTCGCCCACCATCGCGGCACTCCCCTCGGATAATCCGCAAAGGGACATGAGCATGCTGCACTCTCTTTACGCCTTTGGTATTTTGTTCGTTATCGTGACAAGCACCGCCTTTTTTGCCCTGTTCGGTGCGAAAAACTGGATGTATCTGACGCTGTTCTTTGCCGCGCTGCCCGTCATTGCGGCCGTCATGTTCATGCTCTCCCCCATGCCAGACTTGCAAAAGGGCGCACAGCAGGAGCGCACAAAGCGCACGGGCAAGCGCACGCTGGGGCTGGCGCTTTGCGTGGCCTGCATCTTTTTCGGCAGCTGCGCCGAGAACACCATGTCCAACTGGATCTCGGGCTACATGGAAAACGCGCTGCACATTGACAAGGCAATTGGCGACCTTGTGGGCATGGCGGCCTTTGCCGTGCTGCTGGGCCTGACACGTATTTCCTACGCCAGATTTGGCAAGAACATCTTCCGCATGCTGACCGTGGGCATGATCGGTGCGGCGGTCTGCTACCTGATCGTGGCCTTTTCCGCTCACCCCATTCCCGCGCTGGCGGCTTGCGTGCTGACAGGTATTTTTACCTCGATGCTGTGGCCGGGGGCGCTGATCATGATGGAGGAAAACGTGACCGGCGTGGGCGTTGCCGCCTACGCGCTCATGGCCTCGGGCGGTGACCTTGGCGCGTCGGTTGCACCGCAGCTGATGGGCATTGTGACCGACGCGGTCAGCGCAAGCGACCTTGGCCTGCGTCTTGCCGAACAGCTCTCGCTCTCCCCTGAGCAGGTAGGGCTTAAGGCAGGTATGCTGGTCTGCTCACTCTTTCCCATGCTCGGCATTGCCGTGCTGCTCTTTACCATTCACTTTTTCAAAAAGTGCAAGAAAAACGGCGTGGTTCTGTAAACGTTTTGTAAACACTCCCCCGAAAGACAAACTTTAACAGCAAAAATGCGACTTACATAGTAGAAGGACAATTCTTATTAAGGAGGATTTATGACTGCTAAGGAATTTTTTGATCAAAGCGCAATCAGGCATACCATTCTGGTTCTCAAGATCGTGCTGACCGTTCTCCTCATCCTTGCATGGCCCATAGCGGGTTTTGCGTCCCTGCTCCTGATCGCCATGCTCGGCTACGGCGAATGGATCGCTTTTGCCAGCATATTGCTCCTGCCCGCTATCATCCCCCTGCTCTGGACCAAGAAAAAAGCAAGACTCATATATCTTGCCGTGTTCTGCGCCTATATTTTGGTGATCGGAATTCCGCTGGGTGTGCAGATCGGGCAGGATATTTACGAGGATGCGATCACCATCGACACCACGCCCGATATCCTTTTGAGCGAGTACATGCCCTTTGACGAGAATTCCAAGATCGTCAAGCTGGAGAACGCTTCGCTGCAGCTCGAAGGGGATCTGCCGATCATTGACGGTGCAACTGCCGCTTTTCCCGTTTATTCTGCGTTCGTGCACGCCACCTACCCCGAAACCACCAAATTCAACGACGGCGTTTTTGAATTCAACAACACGCAAGGCGGCTACCAAAAGCTTGCCGGTAAGCAAACGGACGTTTTCATCGGTGCATATCCCTCGAAGGAACAGATTGCATACGCCGAGCAGATGGGCACGACCTTTGTTTACACGCAGATCGGATACGAGGCCTTTGTATTTTTCGTGCACAAGGACAATCCGATTGATTCGCTGACCACTCAGCAGATCAAGGATATCTACTCCGGCAAGATTACCAACTGGAAAGAGGTTGGCGGCATGGATAAGGAGATTGAAGCCTTTCAGCGCAACGAGGGCAGCGGCAGCCAAAGCATGATGCTGCGCTTTATGGGCGACACGGCCATGATCGATCCCGAGCTTCAGGAGATACAGGGCATGGGCGCGATCATCCAAAGAGTAGCGGATTATCGCAACCTGGCAGGCTCGATCGGCTTTTCCTTCCGCTATTACGTGGAGGGCATTATTCAGAACCCGGACATCAAGATGATTGCGGTGGATGGAATTGCACCCACGGTGGAAAATATTCAAGACGGCTCTTATCCCATCGTTGCACCCGTTTACGCCGTAACCTACGAGGGCAATGACAATCCCAACGTGCAGCTGCTGATCGACTGGATTTTGTCCGACGAGGGGCAATACATCATTGAGCAGACAGGCTACGTTGGCAACGGCAATTAAAATCCGCGCGTCATAAAAGCAATATCCCGCACAGCAAGGTGCGGGATGCTTTTTTCTAAAGAAAAACAAAAATTCCACCCATAAATGAAACTTTTGGACAAATTTGGCGTCTATACAGGTAAGGGGCCATGTTGACGGCTCGCCACGTTTGTGGTATACTGAATCTAATCTGTCCAAGGAGCTGCCATGAAACAAAAAGTCCATCTTTCGCGCGTCATACTGTCCGCTCTGCTTGCAGCCCTGCAGCTATGCTCGCTCCTCTCCCTTTACGTGATATATGAGCTTACCAAAATGAACGCAAGTTCGATCGTGTGCCTGCCAAGCGGCGCTTATACGCTGCAGGCCGATCCGCAGCTTTGGTTTGTTCAGATCCTTTCCAAATCGTGGATCTGGGGATCCGCTTTGCTTTGCATCGTGCTGTCCGTCGTCATGCTTGTGCTCATCTGCCGCGGCAAGGGCAAGCCATCTGTGTCCGTGGCAACCATGTCTGCCCTCTCGGCTGTCGGGCATATCTTACTGCTCTCGGGCTTTGCATTTGGTTCTGGCGATCCGCTCCGCTCGTTGGAGGTCATATGCCTCTCCCTGCTGCGAAGCTTGCTGCAAAAGCTTTCCCTGCCCGTAAGCGGTTCTTGGCGCCCGTACCTCGGTTTGATCATGATCGTCGCGCTGTGTGTCGTCTTTGCTATCGGCACTGCGCTCTCGCTTGCGCTTTTGCTGCTCGAGCTGATATCCCTCAAAAAGCCCAAGGAGACCGACCATGCGTGAAAAAATCAAGCAGCTGCTCAAAAAAGCGGTCTACTTTGTCTTAAATCCTCGCCTGCTCCTATGCTTTGGCATTGCGTGGATGATCACCAACGGCTGGTCGTACGTCATGCTTGCCGTAGGCACGTGGCTGGGGATTCCTTGGATGATCGCAGTAGCCTCGGCTTACCTGACCATTCTGTGGCTGCCCTCGCCCGAAAAGATTCTGACCTGCGCCATTGCCATCCTGCTCTTGCGCCTGATCTTCCCGAAGGACAAGCACACGCTGGGCGTGCTGCAGGACATGCACCGCGCCGCCATGGATGCTTTTAAGAACAGGAAGAATAAGAAAAAGAAAAAGGATTCCGAGGAAACAGAAGAAAAAGAATAAAAGGAAGCCCCCTCGGGCTGATGAGTTAGCGGAGAAAAGAGAGAGTAATGCGAAAAACAATTTCGCAAAGCTCTCTCTTTTTGCTATATGAGTGATATTCCGACTGCGTCGGAGTTGTATTATTGCTATCGCAATAGTGATATTGAAGCCTTGCGGCTTCAGTGATATTCCATTCGCCTTGTCACTTCAAACGCGCGCAGCGCATATCACTGCCAAAGGCAATATCACGCGCGTAGCGCATATCACTCGCCCAAGGCGAATAGAACTGGTTTGATACTCCGCTTGGAGTATCAAACCAAGCGCAGCTTTCTTTTGATGGTCTGGCCATCAAAGGTGATATACATAAACGAATCCGCACCCGTGCCTGCGGTGATCTCGTGGCCACCTACCCTGCAGGCAAGCTCGTGCGCCGTTTCCATCGCACCCGTTTCCAGAATATCGTAAACCATGCTGTTGACCACCAGCTCGTTGACCTTACCCACTCTGCGGTAGCAGATCTCG
This sequence comes from Eubacteriales bacterium, assembly GCA_045594445.1. GTDB lineage: Bacteria > Bacillota > Clostridia > Oscillospirales > CAG-272 > SVQP01. The sequence continues at coordinate 18,080 of JAZNYL010000044.1, read as the reverse complement.
TAATCCTCCCATTGGACGATCAGCAAAATGCGGTTTTTGACGCTGTAATCCGCGCGGTGCAGCACGGGAGTATCCTCTGCTGTGGGCTCGGACTGCTCTTTCTCCTCGGTATCAAGCCCTGCGTAAATATCCTGCATGCCTGCGGGATCAACGGAATTGACGGCTTGGGCGGTGCCAAACGCGTCGGTCTGCGCAAAGGCCTGCTGCGCCACCGAATGCTTGAGCTTGAAGTGCGCCACAATGCCGCGGATCAGCAAAAACAGCACCCATGCATGGAACAGGTAATCCGCAATCATGGAAATATCCGGTACGAAATATAAAACCATAAACAGCGAGTCCAGCACGAAGAATACGGTTGCTGCGATCATCCAACCCACGCGCTTTTTGGAAAGCACCCAGCAAAGCACGTATAAAGCGATGGCGATCACGGCAGGAACCAACATAACGTACAGATACCACATGGGCATCATATCGCTTTGCGTAAAGCCCAACGCCAGAAACTCCTCCTCGGTGCATGCAAGTCCGGTAAAGAACGCGCCGTCATACGCCATGGCGTACGGGAACGAGCAGGAAAACAGAAAATATACGTTTGCGCCAAGCGCAGCCAACACGCAGTTGACTACCGTAAAAATGATGGCAAGCAGCAAATTGCTCCGCGCGCTCTTGTATTGCGCCTCGTATTTCTCGCCTTGCGACATGCCGCGAAAGCCTGATGTAAATCTACCCATAAGTCAAACCTCCAAACTACGTGATTCTTATGATTATCATACTATGAAAAGCCCCGCCTGTCAAGCAGGATTTCTTTCTGTACGTATAAACGCAGTTTTTGCCCAAACGTTCCATATTTCCAAAAAATTTTTCAAAAATATTTCTTTCGCGTCCAAGTGAATTGACAAGCGTGCCGAAATGTTATAAAATAAAAGTATCAAAATCCCCTCTCAAGGAGGCAATAGCGTGAAAGTTTACTCGGCATGGAGGTTATTATGAAAATTGGCGTTTGTGCACCGCCCCAATACTGGGAGATGGTCAAAAAAACAGGCTATGATTATGCAGAATGGAATTTCTCGGTCACGGCAGGCTACACCAAGGAGCAGCTGGAGCAGACTCTGGCGCAAAAGAAGGAATTGGATATGTCCATCCCCTCGTTCAACGGATTTTTCCCGGGTGGCGTCGTCATGTTTGGCGAGGATCGTGCCGCTATTGAGACTTACGCGCGCGAGTATTCGGCCAAGGGCTTTGAGCGCGCTGCCATGTTTGGCGCGGACGTAGCCGTTATGGGCTCGGGATACGCGCGCAACATTCCCGAAGGCATGGAGATCGCCGAGGCCAAGGAGCGTTTTGCCGCCCTGATGTATATTTTGGGCGAAGAGGGCAAAAAGGCAGGCGTTCGCGTTGCCATTGAACCCCTGCAGCAAAAGGAGACCAATTTCTTACATACCTTTGAGGAGGGTGCCGAGATCTGCGATATGGTCGCGCACTCTCACGTAGGCTTGACCATGGATATTTTCCACATCTGGGCAGGCGGCGAGCCGCTTTCCAACTTGGAAAAATACAAGCAGTACATCTTCCACGCGCACATCGCACGCCCCCGAGCCGACCGCCACGCGCCCGGTATTGAGGACCTTTCCGACTGCCTTGTTTGGCGTGACGCGCTGCGCGCTTGCGGCTACGACGACAAGATCTCGCTGGAGCCCGTGTACGTGGACATCAACCAGGACGCTCCCAAGGCTTACGCCGTTCTGGAAAAATTCCGTTAAACAAGGAGGGTTAGCATGGAAAACTACGCAGTATCCAAGGATATGCTTCACCTGACCAAATACGAGGTTTACGGCAAATTGCCCGACCTCTTTACCTTTGACGACGGCACGCGCATGACCTCTCCTACAGAGTGGCCTGCGCGCCGCAAAGAGATCTACAAGCAGGCAGTTGAACTGCAATACGGCACCATGCCGCCCGCGCCCGAGGTGCTGGAGGTGCAGGAGCTTTACATTGGCGGCAAGGGTCATCACAACACCTACCGCATCACGGCAGGCACCAAGCAAAAGCAGATTTCCTTTACCGCAAGGCTGTTCTTACCCGACTGGGGCGTGCCCACCCCCACTCCTCTGCCCCCCGTGATCGTGAACGGTGACCTTTCGTTTGAAGACGTCTACGACAAAGAATACCTGCACGCAGCACTTGACGAGGGCATTGCATGGATGATGTTCGACCGTACCGAAATCGTACAGGATATTCAGTTCAAAGGCCGCGGTCACGGTCCTTTGCACGAGGTTTATCCCGAATACACCTTCGGTGCGATCGGCGCATGGGCTTGGGGATATTCCCGCTGTGTGGACGCGCTTGAAAAGATCGGTCTGACCAATCCCGACATGGTGGTCTTTACCGGCCACTCGCGCGGTGGCAAAACCGCTGCACTTGCGGGTGCTTTGGACGAGAGAGCCGTCATCGTCAACCCCAACGAGACCTGCGCAGGCGCTTGCTCCTGCTATCGCATTTATCTGGAGGGCAACTACATGGGCAACGACGACCCCGAACGCCCGCTGATGCAAAAGAGAAGCGAGAGACTTTGCGACCTTTGGGCAAACTTTGATTTCTGGATGGGACCGGATCTGGGAGAATACGCAGACCGCCCCGAGGACCTGCCCTTTGACGCGCATTCGCTCAAGGCCATGATCGCTCCCCGCACGCTGTTTGTCTCGGAGGCCGCAGGAGACCTTTGGAGCGGACCCATCGGCTCGTGGCAAACCACTCTGGCGGCAGGCGAGGTGTTCAAATACTTGGGCGTGCCCGAGAACCTCTACTGGTACTACCGCCCGGGCGTTCACGGACACAAGCCGGTGGACGTACAAATGCTTGTCAATATCATCAAGCAAAAGACGTTGGGCACTCCCGCGGACGAAAAATTCTTCCATACCTCTTTCGCAGAGCCTGAGCTGATCTTTGATTGGCGAGCTCCCGAGACTTGATTTGTGAAAACTCTTACAATAACCGGGACTTTGTCCCGGTTTTTTGTTCCTTTGGGAGAAAATCTCCGCAGCGTGTTGACCTTTGCCGAATTATACGATATAATGAAGATGTCAAAAAATAAATAAAGGAGAATTTGCAAATGAAATTCACCAGAATCCTTTCCCTTTGTCTGGTTGCGCTCCTGATGCTCTCTTTGATCGTTGCTTGCGATAGCGGCAACAAGAACGAGACCACCACCGACGCAGGCACCCAGGCCCCCGAAATTACGACCGAGGATAAGACCGAAGCTCCTACCGAGCCCGAGACCACAGAACCCGAGACTACCGAGCCCGAGGTAACCGAGCCCGAGACCACAGAGCCCGAGGTAACCGAGCCTGAGACCACAGAGCCCGAGACCTCTACCGAAGAGGAAACCACCGAGCCCGAGCAGCCCTCCACTACCTACATCACCATTGCCCAAGCTCTGGAGCTTTGCGGTGAAGAGGGCAACATCACCAGCGAAAGATACTACATCCGCGCAACCGTCGTTTCCATTACCAACGCAGCTTACGGCGCTATGGTGATTGCAGACGAGACCGGTGAGATCTCCGTTTACGGCACCTACAGTGCAGACGGCGCGATCAATTACAGCGCAATGGATGACAAGCCCTACCGCGGCGACGAGGTTGTGCTGCATTGCATTCTGCAGAACTACAACGGCAACAAGGAAGTCAAGAACGCTCGTCTGATCGAGTTTACTCACGTTGAGCCTGACGTAGACTTCACCCAGTACACCGATATGTCCATCGCCGACGCAAGAGAGGCTGAAACGGGCACCAAGATCAAGGTGGACGGCGTGGTTGCAAAGATCACCTTTGCAAACGGCTATAAGCCCAACGGCCTGTTCTTGGTTGACGAGACCGGCTCTATCTACGTCTTTGACGGCGACCTTGCACAGAGAGTTTCCGAAGGCGACAAGATCACGGTTGCAGGCGAAAAGGATTACTGGATCCTGGAATCCGAGCAGTCCAACGCCGAAAAGTTCGGCTACAAGGGCAGCTGCCAGATCGCTTCCGCATACCTTATGGATCAGGACGACTCTCAGGACTACGCATTTGATAAGTCCTGGATCACCGAGTCCTGCATCAAGGATATCCTGGAGACTCCCGTAACCGCGAACGTGACCACCACCATCTACAAGGTAAACGCACTTGTCAAGAGAGTGGACGGCACCGGCTTTACCAACTACTACTTCTTTGACCTGGACGGCGAAACCGGCAACTACACCTACACCCAGTGCAATGGCGGCGACTTTGAATGGCTGGATGCATTTGACGGCAAGATTTGCACCGTTTACATCTCTCCCATCAACTGCAAGTCCACCGCAGGCGATTGCTTCTTCCGCCTCCTTCCCATTGAGGTTAAGGACGAGGGCTTTACCTTCGATCCCGCTAACGCTCCCGCGTATGCACTCAAGTACCACGCAATGGATCAGTTTGGTACCGAGTACTCCGCTGACCCCGCACTTGAGCTGATCACCTCGGTTTCCTCCGAGCTGCTTGGCTTTGAGGGCTTGACCGTCTCCTACGCTTCCTCCAACGAGGCGATTCTGAGCTTTGCTACCGAGGATGGCAAGACCATCATGCACTGCAGCGCAGAGGAGACCACTACCGTAACCGTGACCGTCACCGCAACGCTTGGCGACGTGACTGTGACCGATACCGTTGAAATTACCGTTTCCCCCGCTCCCACCTTTGATTACGTGGACGTTCAGACCGCAATCAACGCTGCCAAGGGCGAGGTTGTCACCGTCAAGGGTATCGTTGGTCCTTCCCTTGTCAACCGCGACGGCTTCTATCTGATCGACGAAACCGGTGTGATCGCGATCTTCACCACCAAAGAGGTCGTTGCCTCTGTGAGCATTGGCGACGAGATCATCATCACCGCAACCAGAGACGTCAAGACCAAGGGCGGTGATACATACTTTGGTCAGTCCATGCTGACCGAAGTGACCGTTCTTGCCAACTATTACGGTGCTCACGAATATTCGACCGAAACTTTCGTAACCGACCAAACACTTGCCGATATGCTCGCATTGAGCATTCTGGAAGACCACACCACCACCGTATTTGTGGTAAAGGGCAAGGTGAATTTCCCCGGCGGCTACTCCGCTCCCTCTATCGTTGACGGTGACACCACCCTTCAGCTGTACTGCTCGGGCGGTGCTCAGTACTCCTGGCTGAACCAGTTTGCTGATCAGGAGATCACGCTTGAGATCGCACTTTGCAACTGGAACGACAAGAAGGCATGGAAGGGCTGCATCCTCGCTGTTCATACCGAGGACGGCAAGGTGCTCAACACCCTGAACTTCGACGTAGAATAATTTCGTTCAAATCCTGACCAAAGGGCCGACGCGGCGTTCCGCGTCGGCCCTTTTTTGCAAGTGTTCGGATAAAATGTTGCAAATTACGCAAGAAATTATTGTTTTTTCGGTTGCAAAATGCAATAAGTTGTGGTACAATGTCCGTATATACTTTTATAGCACTACAGCAAAGGAGAATGGCTATGAAAAAAACACTTTCACTTTTACTTTTATTCGTTATGTTGTTCTCGGTGGTATCCTCCGTGGTAGGATGCCAGCAGACGCCGGAGGAGCATGTGCATGAATTCGTGCTTTCCGAGGCAGATTCCAAAGCCGCTACCTGCGTGGCCGAGGGCATTGAGGTAAAGCTCTGCTCTTGCGGTGAAAAGCAGGAACAGATCCTCCCCGCAACGGGACACGACATGAAGCTGAGCATGGAGTCCAAGCCCTCCTGTACAGAAACCGGCTCGACCGACTACAAGTGCACCAAGTGCGGCAAGATGGAATACAACAACATTGAAGCACTGGGCCACAACGTCGAAGAAACTCCCTCCGAGCCCTCCCGCCTCAGACGTTGCCTGAACGAAGGCTGCACCGAGTGCGCATGGAACGAGCCCGGTGACAAGCACAAGGAAACCCTGACCTTCAACTTCACCAAGGAAGACGAGGCTGCTATTGACGCCAAGTACGATGAGGTCAAGGCGCTTGTGGACGCAGCTCCCAAGTACGATCCCGCTCTGCACGCTTACGCAGAGACCGGCGCGCTGGCAGAGGAATACGCAAGGGTTGATGCCGTACATACCGAGCTTTATGATCTGGTTATGAACGCAATGTCCCAGCAGCAGCTTGCTATGGTTGCTTACTACTGCGACATGAAAAACACCGAGCTGGAAGAAACCTACTCTTACATGATGGACTACCAGACCGCTGTGATTGCAAAGTTCTACACCCTTTCCCGTCCCTTCTACGATTCCTGCTACCGCGATTTCTACTACCAAGGCATGACCGAGGAAGAGATCAACGCTTTCCTGTTTGACTCCGACGCGATCTCCAACCCCGAGTACACCGCACTCAAGGAAAGAAACAACGCAATTGAGACCGAGTTCCTTGCTCTCTCCAGCTCCGAGCAGAACGAAAAGCTGCCCGCTCTTTACGAGGAATTTGCAGACAACAACAACAAGATGGCACAGCTGATGGGCTATGACAACTATCTGGAATACGCTTACGAAAACGTTTACGGCAGAGACTACACCTACGAGGACGTTGCAGAGCTTTCCGGCTACATCAAGACCCACATCGCTCCCGTATTCAACGATCTCTACACCACCTTCAGAAACCTGACCGGCTACACCAGCGAGGAGCTGGGCATTTACAACAGCCACTGCACCAAGTCCTTCTTCTCCGATCTTGAGGGCAACACCGCGCTTAACGATTACATCGACCTGATGGCATTTACCTCCAACCCCGATAAGAACATCACCTTCTCCGACGAGTTCAACAAGCTCATGAGCGAGGGCAACATGTTCCGCGGCGACTACGAGGGCGCATTCGTGACCACCATCTACGCTCCCAACCTTCCCATTGCATACTTTGGTAAGGGATATGACAACTGCTTTACCATTGTGCACGAGTTTGGCCACTACATGAACGAGGTTTACAGCTCCGAGATTTTTGCGGACGGCGAATACTCCCAGTCCTACGACCTTCTGGAAATGCACTCCCAGGGCAACGAGCTCTTGTACCTGTGCTATCTGGAGCAAAACAAGAATTATCCCCAGGTTGCAAACACCCTGATCAGAACCTACTCTCTGGTTAACATGTTCTACTCGACCGTAGCAGGCTTTACCATCGACAGCTTTGAGCAGGCAGTTTACCTTGATTACTACGAGGGCACCAACGCCGACACCATCATGGCAGACGGCACCATTTCCGCAGACGAATACAACCTGCTCTATCAGAGCATCTGCACCGACTACGGCGTGCTGGATGCAATGGATGGCTACTGGAAGTACGGTATGACCATCACCTCCCCCTGCTACTACGTTTCCTACAGCGTTTCCGCGATCTCCGTGCTGCAGCTTTACGAGGTTGCACAGACCGAGGGCTTTGACGTTGCAAAGGAACAGTACCTCAAGCTGTTCACTTACGTAGACGAGAACCCCGAAATGGGTATGCAGGAAATTCTGGAATATGCAGGCATGCTCTCCTTTAAGGACGAGAAGCTCTACACCGATCTGAGCTCATATTTCAAGAAGAAATAATTCCTATCACAATTTTAAGGGCTGCTTCCAATGGAAGCAGCCCTTCTTTTATTCCGATTTTTTCTTTTTCACAAAAGCAAGTGCCAAACCCGCCGTCAGCAAGGTCAGCACACATGTCGCACCGATCACGCTGCCGCAGCCCGCTTGTGCGGGAACGCCCTGCGTGCCCTCGGTCGTGCCGTCGGGTGCCGTTGCCGCGTCGGACGTGACGCCGTTTGTCACAGGTGCGTCACTCGTTCCCTGCTCTTGGCTCGGTGCTTCACTTTCGCCCTCCTGCCCGGTCACGGCCTCGGTGGGCGTTTCGATCACGGCCACGAGCACCACGTCCGCAGTCGGCGTCAGCACCTCACCCGACAAAAGTACCGCTCCCGTGCCCGCATCCCAGCCCGTCAGATACGCAAGGTCGCCAAGCGTCTCGGTCAGCTGCGACACGTTGGGAATCTTGCAGGATTCGCCCGCTGCTACGCGGATCTCATAGGCTTGATTGCCGTTGGTCAGCGTTACGGTATAATACGGATCGGTGGTCATGGGAGTAAACCTCCTGAGGGGCGCCCAAACGTTCGTTCCATCCTCCAACTCCACGCGCCCGTACTTGCCCTGCACCTCCTTGATGCGGTACACCGCAGAGGGCGTCAGGCTTGCCGCCTTTCCGCTATTCAGATCAGGCTCTGCATAAGCACTCAGCGCGCCCTTGCCTGCGATAAAGAAGCCCGGCAGGTGCTGCTCGGTTCTGTAATAATCCACCTCGGGTACGTCGGCAGTTTTGTAGGCAATGCTGCCGTATCCCACGATATAGCGATTACCCAGCGCATATTCGTGCAGCGCCACGCGATTATCGCCGTTGCCCTCAATGGCGTATACCACGCCGTCCTCGCATTTTAGCACAATGCCGATATGGTCGGTCGCACGCGAATGCGTGGCAGTCAGGCTCTTGTAAAAGATCAGATCGCCCTTCTTTGGTATGTAATCGTCGGTGCGGGCGTGATAGGACGCGCCGTATTTTGCACCCTCGTTGATAAACCAGTTTCTCCATGCGTGGCAGGATACGTACATCCCGCCGGTCAGCCTTTCATCCACGCGCGCCTGACGCAAGCACCAGTTAACAAACGCCGCGCACCACGCGTATCCGTAGCTGTATCCGTTGCCCTCTCCGTTATCCAGCTTGCCGAACAGCACGTTATACTCCACAAAGTTCTTACTGCCACCCGCATTTCCACCGTCCAGATCGCCGTCGTTATTGCCCTCGTGATAGCCAAGCTGCGAGAGCGCCACGGCAATGACGTCGGTTGCGCCGTCACCCGTCAGCTCAAAGGCCAGAAGATTGTCGTAATACAGCGTATCCTTGTAATCCGAGGACACCTTGTACGAGGGCGTCACCGCAAAGGTGCTGACGCAAAGCAGCGAAGCGGCCAGTAAAAATGCTGCCAGGCTCACAAATATTTTCCCGAATTTCATAAAAATCAATCCTCTTTTGTCTAATTATAGTTTTTTTATTTCCACGTTCATTATAACACAGGAAGGTCTTGTTGTAAACCCTTTCGGGTGGACAAGGCCTATGGTAATATATGTGAAGTATGGGAGAAAAATGCACAAACAGACCAGGATTGGGGCTTGTGTGTAAGCCTCCCCGCCGGGGAGGTGGCGCAAAGCGCCGGTAGGGGTTCCCATACGGACGCTCCTTGACCAAGAGCAGAGCGCGAAAAAGCCACCACTTGCGTGGTGGCTCATTTCAAATCATCTGTTCATTTTTCAGCGCCATTCGGCAGCTTTTCTACCACAATTCTGCATTCTGCATGCTTCATTCTGCATTCTTTAAGTCATCAAGCTGCGCCTGCATCTCTGCCAAGCGTTGCTCCAGACGCGCAATTTCCTCGCGCACGGGGTCGGGGATATGCACCTGGTCAAGGTCTGCACCGGGTGCGTCCACGCGTTCACCGCCGCGCTTGACCACGCGTGCGGGAATGCCCACCGCCGTACTGTTTTCGGGAATCTCCTTGAGCACCACCGCACCGGCTGCTACCTTACTGCCATCCGCAATGGAGAAGGGGCCAAGCACCTTGGCACCTGCGCCAACCATGACGTTATTACCCAGCGTGGGGTGACGTTTTCCGACGTCCTTACCCGTGCCGCCCAGCGTCACGCCCTGATACAGCGTGCAGTTATCTCCGATCTCGGCTGTCTCACCGATCACCACGCCTGCGCCGTGGTCGATCATCAGCGCCTTGCCGATGGTTGCTCCCGGGTGGATTTCCACACCGGTGAAAAATCTTGCAAGCTGGCTGACAAGACGCGCCGAGAAATAATGCTCGGACACGTACAGCCTGTGCGCTACGCGGTAAGCAAGCAACGCATGCACGCCCGAATACAGCAGCAATACCTCAAGATCGCTTTTGGCTGCCGGGTCACGCTGTCTGACCGCGTCAATATCGGTGCGAATTTCGTCCAGCGCAGCGCGCAGCTCTGCCGATATCCTGTCGGTCAGCGGCTTTGCCTGCTCTTTTGCCAGCTCTGCACAAAGGATCACGCCTCCGCCGATTTGCGCTATGATATCTTCCAAGCGTTCTGTGTTCATGATCACTTGCCCTCCTGATCGGTTGATTTATTCCGTAGCCTCTCGCAGATATGCCGCGGAGATGTAATAGACGTGCCCGTCGATCAGCACGCGATTCCAATTCTGTCCAAGACCGATGCAGATTACGCGCTTGCCCTCGTACATGGCAATATTGTGCACCTTGGTGTCGTCACCGCCCTCTGTGCTCGGCTCGGTACGCACCCAGACGGTGGCGGTAGCCTCCATGGCCATATAGACCTCGGTAAAGCTCTCGCCAAGCTCTCTTTCTCTTTCGTAGTTGATCTCGTATTCCGAAGAGCCGCCCTCGGGCCCCGTGGGTTGCTCGGACGCTTGCGCCAGATATGCTTCAATGCCCGCGGCAATCGCCACTGCCGCCTTGGCTGCAAAGCCCGCGTCGGCCATGATCGCCTCGTCCTCTGCGTTGGTCATAAAGCCCATCTCCAGAATGGTGGTGGGCACGCTTGCCCAGTTGGTGCCTGTCATGGTGTCGGTTTCCCAAACGCTGCGCTGCGAGATGCCCGTGCCTTGGCAGAACGCCTTCAACACCTCGTCTGAAAGCAATCTGCATTGCTCGTAAATCTCTGCGTTATAGGGGTTTTGGGGTGTCTGACAAACGCTCATTGCACCCTTGACCGAGGTATCCTCGTCACCGTTTGCATGAATGCGCAGATTGACGTCCGCGCCTGCAAGATTGGCAAGCATAGCGCGCTCGGCGTTGCTGATTTTCACCTCGTTGGTCTCACGCACCATGACGACCGTATATCCCTTTTCAACCAACACGTCACGAAGCGCAAGAGCCACACGCAAATTCAACTCGTACTCGGCAAGCCCTGTCACACTACCCTGCGTACCACCCGATACCATGGGCTTTTGCTCGTTCGCTCCCGGGCCGTTGGGCTCGGTCTCGGACATGGCGTGCTCCTGATGGCCCGCGTCAATCACAATCACGGTTTTCGCATTCTCGCCGCTGCCCTTATACGCAATACCCGTGCCGGGATGCGCCTCCTTGGTGTACTCCACGTACACAAGGCCTGAAATCTCCTCTTGCTCGACAGATTCGCTCGTTTGCTCACCCGCAGGGCCGCTCGTCTGCTCCTCGGTCGGCTCACTCGTCTGCTCACCCGAGGGATCGGTCTGACTCTCACCCGCAGGCTCTTCCGGCAGATTCTTGGCACGGCTGATGCTGACGGCCGTTGCGATCAGCAAGCAAACGATCAGCATGGCAACTATTATGATTGTCAAATTTCGTCTCATTTCACTCACCAAAAAATCAAATTCTTCTGACAGGGAAAGGCAAAGCGTTCCCCTGCTTATATGCGGAAATGACGCGATCCACCTGCTTTGCGTCCTCCACGGTAAATATAAAGTGCTGTGCCGTAATGCCGTGCTCTGTCAGCATGCGTCCCTTATCCGACATGCCCGTGGGCAGGCTGTTGAGCACCAGATTGCGATGCCCGTACTCGTACAAAACCGGAAATCTGACGCCCTTGCGGTCCACCAGCTCGGCGCGTCCTGCCTTGCAAGCCGCGCAGCCGACCGTTTGCTTATTGACGCAGCGCTCCAAGGTCATCAGCGGAACTCGGCCATACACGATGGCTGCCGTATTGCCGCCAAGGTCACGCAGCTTGGCAAGACTCATCTCGGCCGATGCGATCACGTCGGCAAACCCCAACTGCTCCAGCGCCGCCACTGTTGCGTCGTTGGCTGCGTTAAGGCGATAATCGCCGTGCACCGTAAAGCCAAAGCCCTCCAAAAGCGGCAGGTGGCCGATATTGCCCACCAGCACGTGCACAACCCCCTGCTGCTTGACTGCAGCCAGCATTTCTCTGATCTGTGCGGAATCCGACTCAAAAATCACGGGCGGCAGTACCACGCCGTTGCAGCCGTGCACCACTTGCGCGGCAGCGATTTCCAAAGGAAGATAGCGAATTTCAAAATACTCCCGAGACAGGGGCGTGATCTGCTCGAAAGAGAAGAATCTCGCCGTGCGCAAGCACGTCCGCGTACCCTTGGGTATGGGCACGGTCACCGACTCTGCGGTCACGTCGGCAGGACGGCAAGCTTTCCAAAGCGCGCTCTCCAATCTCTCTGCCGCATCGCGGCGCAGCGCGTTGAGCGCGGACGCGGCCACCATGACCTCGCCCTCAATGCTCACGTTCACCCGATCTGCCGCAAACGGCGTGGATCCCAGCTTGGAAAGGCTGACTTGTACCTGCTCCGACGTGATCGGACGCGTGTGTGCCGCCTCGGGCGAAGCGCCCTTAACGCTGACCTCTTGCCCGTTTGCGCGTGCCGTCAGCTCCATGGGCTGATCTGCACGCAAGGTCGCCTCTATATCCATGGGAATTTTCTTTGTGATACCACGGAATTTTTCCACCTCGCCCGAGGCTGCCTTATCCTCGGCAGAGCGCACGCCCAGCATGCCCTCCCCCTTGCGACGACGGTAGTATCCGTCGGTAAAGCCGCCACGCGAAAACGCACGGCCAAGCTCTGCCATTTGTTTTTCGTCCGCACCGCTGCGCGTATCCAGCAGCTCTCGCCAGATCCGTGTAACAGTATATACGTATTCGGGGGATTTCATGCGTCCCTCGATTTTGAGCGATGCCACGCCTGAATCAATGATCTCGGGCACGTATCTTGCCAAGGACAGATCCTTGAGCGAGAGCGGATAAAAGTCCTTCCCCTTTGCATCCTTGAAGGGCAATCGGCAGGGCTGCGCGCATTCGCCGCGGTTACCGCTGCGTCCTCCCACCAAGGAGGAAAACAAGCACTGCCCCGACTGGCTGACGCAAAGCGCACCGTGCACGAACATTTCAATCTCAATCGGACTCTCCTTGACCGCCTGCACGATCTGATCGGCAGGCAGCTCTCTTGCCAGCACCATGCGGCTAAAGCCTGCATCGGCAAGCAATTTGCCCGCGTCACCTCGGTGGATCGACATCTGCGTGCTCGCATGCAACGGCATATCCGGCAGGGCGCGACGCAGCAGCGTTGCAAGCCCCAGATCAGCCACGATCAGGCCGTCCGCACCCGCACGCGCCGCTTGCTCGGCTTGCGCCAGGGCCGCGTCGATTTCGCGGTCGTACACCATGGTATTGAGCGTGACGTACACCTTCACGCCCCAGAAGTGCGCCAGAGCAATTGCTTCGGAAAGCGCTTGCTGCGTTCCGAAATTGTCCGCGTTCATACGGGCGTGAAAAGAGCCGCCGCCGAGATATACGGCGTCGGCTCCTCCGTCAATCGCTGCCCGTAACGCGTCGGGCGAGCCTGCGGGAGAGAGCAGCTCGGGCAAGGATCGACTATACGGATGTTTCATTTTAGACATCATTGAAGGTCAGCAGATCAAACATTGAACCCACGCGAGAGCGGTTCTTGGTCTTCTTTGCCTTTGCCTTGGGAATGGGGGCTGCAGACTGCTCTGCAATCTCGCCAATGACCTGTGCGGCCTTGGTGTTAACCTGCTCATCCTCTGCCTGATCCTCAAAATTTACGCTCAACTGCTCGGGCGCCTCGGGAATCTCCTCGGGCTGATCCTGAGCCTCTTCGGGAGCCTTTGCCTCCTCCTGCGCTTCAGCTTCCGCAGGCACCTGTTCGGGTGCCTTTTCCTCTTCGTTCTTGGAAGGAATCTCCTCCTCGGTTGCGCTCTGCTCTGCAGCAGGAGCTGCAACAGCCTCGGGCTCATGGTTGCCCATAAAATGCTTGGTGGACGCAGCGGCGCGCTCCAGAATGCTGTTCATGACCTCATTCTCGCCCTGCAATCTGGCAACCTCTGCCTCCAGCTCGGCGATCTTCTGATCCTTTTGCTCTATGGTTGCCTCGTCCTGCTCGGCAATCTCCTCCAGCTCCGCATTTCTCTCCTGCAAAGCCAGCTTTTCGGCACAATACTCCAAAGCGCACAGCAAAGCTGCCTGATTCTTGGTGCAGCGGTGGCTTTTGAGATTGATATCTCTCATCTTTCTGTCAAGAATGCCCACGATCTTGTCCACCGTCTCGCGGGGCGCGTCGGTCACCACGTTCATCTCCACGTCTGCTATGACCAAGGTATACTTCTGTTTCATTCCGATTCCTCCGATCTATCTATGTAAATTCTTTTTTTGCCTGATATCTTGCAATTGTTCGCTAAAACATGTATAATTTTATATATAGTACCAGTTATATATATTTTAATACAAAACGCCGAAATTGAAAAGACCTTTTTCGTAAATTTTTCAAAATTTCGCGATTTTTTTGCAAATCCGTGAAAGGAGTTGGCCCATGCAATCCAATCATGATCAAGACAAGGTCACTTCCCCCCTCTTTATTCCGCTTTTATACGCTTCCGGACAAAAATTCTTTGCCGAAGCGCTTTGCCGTATGCTCACCTCTTACGGCTTTTCCGTGCGCGCGACTGAGCAGCTGCGTGCCGAAGTCTGCCGCGACGCCTGCCGCGCAGGCATGCTGATTGCTGTCGGCAATCTGCAGACAGACCCCATGGGGCAACAGCTGGCAGAATTGGCCGAGCAGAGAAAGCTGCAAATTCTGCACGTGGGTACCGACGCGCCGCACGCATCCTATCCGCACGCCTTTATCAAGCTATGCGAGGACTTTGAGGACCATCCCGAGCCCGCGCTGATCCACCGCTTGTTTGTCACAGGGCTTTGCACCTGCCCGGATGCTTTTTCGGAAGAGCGCTGCCTGCAGGACGACGTGGGCAAGCTGATCGCGTTGACCGTGGGCGCGCACAAGCAGGACGATCAGGCCATGTACGCGCTGGCGCAGGCATACCTGGAGGCCAAGCTCCTGCCCTATTCGGACAAGCAAGCCGTGCATTGGCTTTCGCTTGCAGCGGGAGAAAACAACGTCAACGCGCTGGTGACCTTGGGGCTTTGCTGTCTGGACGGTCAAGGCACACAAAAGGATCCCACGCGCGGCTTCAAGCTTTTGGAAAGCGCGGCAAACTTGGCCGACAAGCGCGGCCAGTATTATACGGCCGTTTGCTTGTTGGAGGGCTTGGGCACCACACCCGATCCCAAGCGCGCGGTGCAGCTATTGCAGCAATCGGCCAAGCAAGGCCATGCATCCGCCTCCCTGCGACTCGGTATTTGCCTGCGCGAAGGCATTGGCACGGCGCAAAACGCCACCAAGGCGCTGCACCACTTTGAGGATGCCGCTGCGTTGGGAAGCGTCCGCGCACACTATTACCTTGGCCTTACCGAGCTGGAGCGCGACGCTGACTCGCGTGACGAGACCTATGCGGCCAAGCATTTCAAGATCGCAGCCGAGGCGGATTTGCCCGAGGGCTGCTACCAATATGCGCTTTGTCTTGCCAACGCCGTCGGCACGCCCAAAAATCTTGCGCAAGCCTTCTCTTATCTGCACAAGGCGGCCGAACAGGGCGTGGCTGCAGCGCAGTACGCGCTGGGTACCTGCTACGAGTTTGGCGACGGCACCGAGGCGGATCTGAAGGAGGCCGTGAAATGGTACGCGCTGTCGGCCGAGAACGGCTGCGCGGACGGACAAAACAATCTGGCCGGATGCCTTTTGTACGGCAGAGGCTGCCGCAAAGACGTCGTGTCTGCCAGAGAATGGCTGCAAAAGGCGGCTGACGCGCACCATGCAGGTGCTTGCTACCGACTCGGACTTTGCTATGAGCAAGGCATTGGCACAGAGAAAAATTTGCGCGCGGCAGCCGCACGCTACACAGAAGCGGCCAAGCTGGGTGACGCGCACGCAAAATACAGGCTCGGACTCTTTTACATACAAGGACAAGGTGTGGCGCAGGACGCGCAAAGGGGCACTACCCTTTGCACGGCAGCCGCGATGGCCGGCTGTGTTCCGGCGCAGTATCAGACCTATCTTCTCTACAAAAACGGCACGGGCGTCAAGCGCGACGCAGAGCAGGCCGTCAAATGGCTGCACGTGGCCGCACAAAGCCGGAATCCGCGCGCCTGCTGCGATCTGGGCGAGGCGTATCTGGATGGCGAAGGCTTGGTGCGCGATCCGCTTTTGGCGATCAAGTGGTTCCGCGCATCCATCATTTCGGGACACGCAGAGCCGGACGCTCTGTATTGGCTGGGCTGGTGCTCGCTTCACGGCGTGGGCACCAAGCAGGATCTGACCGAGGCGATCCGCTGGTTGCAAGACGGTGCGCAAAGCGGCAGCACCCGCGCGCAATATCTGCTTGGTCTTTGCTTACAATACGGCGTTGGCACCGAAGCGGATGCAGAGCGCGCCGTGCAATGCTACGCGCAAGCCGCAGAGAAAGACCTGATTCCCGCAATTCTGGCGCAGGCGCGTTGCTGCGAGCTTGGTATCGGAACGCCGCAAAACAGACCTTTGGCCTATTCACTTTATAAAAAAGCTGCAAAAGCGGGTGACGCGGACGGCTTTTATCACATGGGACGGTGCTTGCTTGGCGGCATTGGCACGCAACGAAACCCCGAAAACGGCATTGCTGCATTAAAGCGCGCCGCACACGACGGCAACCTTTCCGCCCTTTTGCTGTTAGCAGATTGCCACCGCACCGGCACGGGCACACCGCCCGCACCTATGCTGTGCCGTTCCCTTTTGGAAAAGGCCGCAGACTCTCAGGTGCGCGTTCCCACGGGCAAAGCGCAGCGTCTGGAGACAGTGACCTTTTACGAAAGCCCGGACAAGCACGCCATCGGTGAGGCACTCTTCAAGCTTGGTCAGTTGCACGCAACCGGCAGCATTCCCGAGCACAACTTTACCTTGGTGCTTGAATACTACGGCCGCGCCATGATCGAAGGAAACACCGACGCCATGGACGAAATGGCGCGTATTCTGATCTCGGGCAAACGGGTTGAGGACTACTATATGGCTATTCCCTCGGGCTCTACGCTGCCTGCAAGCGATGCAAAGCGCATGGAGGCGGTCAATCACATGGGCGACCTTTGGTTCTTTGGGCAGGATCTGCCCAAAAATCTCCCCTTGGCGGTCAGCTGCTTCCGCATTGCGGCAAAGGGCGGCAATATCGCGGCCAATTACAGCCTTGGCTGGTGCGAAAAGCACGGTAAGGGTACGGCGCAGGATTTAAGTGCAGCGGTCAAGCATCTCAAAATTGCTGCGGATGCAGGCCATCCTCATGCCTGCTTCAGCCTTGGCGAATGCTACGAAAGCGGCGAGGGCGTACCCGTACGCGACCTGCACCAGGCACTCTCGCTTTACAAAAAAGCCGCAGCCAAGGGACACACCGGCGCGGTCAAAAAGCTTGCAGAGCTGGAGAAATAAACAAAAAAACGAAGGAGCATTGGGCTGAGAATTTAGCGGAAAAAATGACACGGGAGCTGTATCAAAAGCAGTTTCCGTGTTGGTTTTTCTCATGTAAAAAATCAACAAGCGTAGGGGGCGATGACGGATCTCACCGTTGAAAACGGTGCCGTCACCGCCATCACTGTGGATTCCCCCGAAGGCACATATACCCTGCCTGCGAACCGGCTTGTTCTCGCCCTCGGCAACAGCGCGCGGGACACCTTTGAGCTTCTCTATGACCGCGGCGTTCCCATGGAGGCAAAACCCCTCGCCGTTGGCGTTCGCATTGAGCACCATCAGTCGGATATCAACGCCACCCAGTACGGCGAAGCGGCGGGTCACCCCCGCCTCGGCGCGGCAAGCTATAAGCTCAGCTGTCATCTGGACAATGGACACAGCGTGTTCAGCTTCTGCGTCTGCCCCGGCGGCGAGGTGGTCGCCGCCGCCAGCGAACAGCAGCGCGTTGTCACCAACGGCATGAGCTACTATGCCCGAAACGGCGAAAATATCAACGGCGGACTGCTGGTGAGCGTCACGCCCGAGGATTTCCCCGGCGATTCCCCCCTGGCAGGCATCACTTTCCAGCGAGAGCTGGAGGAAAAAGCCTTTTCCGCAGGCGGCGGCGGATTTATCGCCCCCGCCCAGCGCGTGGAGGATTTTCTCCTGCATCGCCCCTCCGCCGCCCCCG
>JAZNYL010000043.1:0-21510 GCA_045594445.1 Eubacteriales bacterium | reverse complement strand
TTAGAGCAAACCCGTTTACGGGTAGCAAGTAATAAATGCATGGCTGGCAGGCCAATTGACGGCGCACTTGTGCGCAGCCAGTAGTATTAGGGCTATGCCCGAAACTGAAATACCCCCCGTTTTACGGGGGGATATTTATTTAGTTCTTAAATTCATCAATCGGCTTATATTGCATCATGGGTGCGCCCTCGGGGATCTCGTAGCCGAAATCTGCGGGCTTTGCCCAGCGGACAGCGTTGGTGATGATTCTCTGCACGTACTCGTTGTGGTAAGAGGGGCAGGACTCGTGACCGGGCTGGAAGTAGAATACCTTGCCCGCGCCGCGCAGGTAGCAAAGACCGCTGCGGAAGATAAATCCGTCCTCAAACCAGGAGCCGAACACAAGCGCGTCGGGCTGCGGTACGTAGAAGGGCTCGCAGTAAAGCTCCTCAATGTCCAGGGTGAAGTGATCGGGAATGCCTGCTGCGATGGGATGAGAGGGAAGCAGATTCCAAACGACCTCCTTCTGATCTCTGCCCCAGGAGAGGTTACCGTTGGTGCCTACCACGTTGCGGAACACCTTGGAGTGGTGACCCGAGTGCAGCACAATAAGTCCCATGCCCTTGGTATAAACGCGGTGGCGGATGCGCTCTACCAGATCGTCGGGTACTTCGTGGTGCGCCATGTGGCCCCACCAGATCAGCACGTCGGTATTGTTGAGCACCTCGTCGGGAAGCCCGTTGTCGGGATCATCCAGAGCTGCCAGCGTGACCTCAATATCGTCGTTGGTCTCAAGGAACTGCTTGAGCAGACCGTGAATACCGTCGGGGTAGATGGATCTGACGTAATCATTGTGCTTTTCGTGGCGGAATTCGTTCCAGGCCGTGACTCTGATTTTGTTTGCCATACTCTCTCTCCTTATTTCTGTTTTTAAATTTCAATTTGCATGCCGTCGTATGCGGGGGTAACGCCCATGGGCTCAAGAAGGCGCACGACCGATGCGTGGTCGCCGTGCAATGTGCGCGCCATGTGCGAGACGTAATATTTGACGTCAGGGGCAAAGCGGTTGTACTTGTTGAACATGGTCAGCATGATCTGCAGCATTTCGGGTGTGTTGTGCTCAAAAATGCGCCAGTCGTAGGTGGCGATCTCGCCGCAGGTCAGCTCCATCACCATGGCGTTGATGGGTAACTCGCGCATGAAGTTCCAGGTCTCGGTGGGCAGCCACGCGCTGTCGCAGCCGTAGAACAGAATGCGGCCGTCACGCTCAATCAGATAAACCCGCGCGATCTCACCCGGCGTGGCAAAATGGTTGGCGCGCAAGGGCGTGATACGGTAGTCGCCGATCTCGTAGGTCTTGCCGATCTCTGTTGAGCGGAATTTGATGCCAAAGGCGGCTTCGTTTCCAAGCTTGGTGTTCAGCACCTTCATGCATTCGGGGGAGCACCAGATGGTGCAATCGCGGCCTGTGCACAGCTTGGCTACGGTCTCGGGGCAAAAGTGATCGCCGTGCGAGTGCGTGACGATGATATTCTTGACGCCGTCAAGCAGATCGGGCGTGCCGTTCTTTTCGGCAAAATGGAATACGTGCGGGCCGGGATCGATCAGCAAGTCGTCGTTGACCAGGGCCGAGGAAAAGCGGCGGAATTCGGGCATGTTGTCAAATTGGTTAATATCCCAATCGGCAGCACCCGTACCGAGAAAAGTCAGTTTCATGGCAGCCTCCTTGAATCGTATATACCTATTATACAACGAAACCGCGGGCTTTTCAATAGAATCTTGCAAAAAAAAGAAAACCCTTGCAAAAGCAAGGGCTTTCTAACTTTATTCTGCATTCTGCATTTTGCAGCGAAATTATTTCGCTGCAATCAGTCTTGCCTCCAGCGCATCCAGCTCTGCGTGCATGGTTGCGGGAACGCTTGCGCCGATCTGTGCATAGAAGTCGCGGATATTCTGTACGTCCTCCAGCCAGGAGTCAACGTCAACGCTGAGCAGGTCGCGGATGGTCTCGGTGTCGATACCCTCCAGGCCCTCGGTGCAAATGTCCTCGGGCAGGGGCAGGTAGCCAATGGGAGACATGGTCGCACCTACCTTGCCGTCGCAGCGGTCAAGGATCCATGCAAGCACGCGCATGTTGTCACCAAAGCCGGGCCAGATGAAGTGACCGTCAGCATCGGTTCTGAACCAGTTGACGTGGAAGATCTTGGGGGGATTGGGAATGGTGGTGCCCATCTTGAGCCAATGGCCGAAGTACTCACCCATATCGTAGCCCACGAAGGGACGCATAGCCATGGGATCGCGGCGAACCACGCCAACGGCACCTGCAGCGGCTGCAGTGGTCTCGGAGGCCATGATAGAGCCTACGAATGCGCCGTGCTGCCAGGAGGTGGACTGGTAAACCAGGGGAGCGGTCTTTGCGCGTCTGCCGCCAAATACGATGGCACTTACCGGCACGCCCTCGGGCTTGTAGTAAGCCTCGGACAGGCAGGGGCAGTTGGTAGCCATTGCGGTAAAGCGGGAGTTGGGGTGAGCACCCGAGGTGCCGACCTTGTCGTTCTTATCGTACTTGGTGTAATCCCAAACCTCGCCTCTCCAGTTGAGTGCGTTCTTGGGAGGATCGTTGTCAAGGCCTTCCCACCAAACGGTGTTGTTGTCCAGGTTGTGGCAAACGTTGGTGAAGATGGTGTCGCGCATGGTGGATGCCAACGCGTTGGGGTTGGACTGCTGGTTGGTACCGGGAGCGACGCCAAAGAAGCCGTTCTCGGGGTTGACAGCCCACAGTCTGCCGTCCCCGCCGACGCGCAGCCAAGCGATATCGTCACCGATGCACTCTACCTTGTATCCCTGCTCGGTATAGAACTTGGGGGGAATGAGCATAGCCAGGTTGGTCTTGCCGCAAGCAGAGGGGAATGCAGCGGTCAGGTACTTCTTTTCTCCGTTGGGGTAGGTAACGCCCAGTATCAGCATATGCTCAGCCATCCAGCCTTCTTTTCTGCCAAGGTAGGATGCAATACGCAGAGCAAAGCACTTCTTGCCCAGCAGCACGTTGCCGCCGTAGCCCGAGTTGACGCTCATGATGGTGTTATCCTGAGGGAAGTGGGTGATGTAACGGTTGTTCTCGTCAAGGTCAGCCTTTGCGTGCAGACCCTTGATGTAGTCGGGAGAGTCACCCAGCGCTTCGAGCACGTCGGTGCCAACGCGGGTCATGATCAGCATGTTGAGCACAACGTAGATCGAGTCGGTCAGCTCAATGCCATACTTTGCAAAGGGGGAGCCCACGATCGACATGGAATAGGGAATGACGTACATGGTGCGTCCCTTCATGGAGCCGGTATACAGCTTTTTGAGCTTTGCATACATCTCTTCGGGTGCCATCCAGTTGTTGATATTACCTGCCTCTTCCTTGGTGGGGGTGCAGATAAAGGTTCTGGCTTCAACGCGAGCGACGTCGTTGACTGCGGTACGGTGCAGATAGCAGCCGGGCAGCAGATCCTGATTAAGCTTGATCATCTCACCGGTAGCACATGCTTCTGCGCGAAGTGCCTCAGCCTGCTCTTCGGTGCCGTCGATCCAGACGATCTTGTCGGGACAAGTCATCTCGGCCATCTCGTTGATCCAATCAAGTACGTATTTGTTGTTGGTCATGGTGGTTCTCCTTTTATATTTCAAATTATTTTTATCGGTTCAAAAGCGGATGAAGCCCAATTCTCACCCACTATAATTATATTACAAATTCCGACCTTTTGCAAGAGCATATCGTGAAAATATTCTATGAAAATATCACAAACCAAGCGTGAAAAGATTGTGAAAAATGCTGCCCATGAAAACAGAACAAATGTTTGCAAATTTCGGGTGCGTATGTTATAATGAATTAACTGTAGAGAAACGGAGAGTTTATTATGATGCCAAAGCTCAACGAAAGAGAACAAAGAGTTTACGATTATATCGTCAGAACCATCCGCGAGCGCGGGTATGCACCCAGTGTGCGCGATATCCGCGAGGCACTGGGCTATAAGAGCACCTCAACCGTGCACATGTATCTTGAAAGACTGGAAATGCTTGGATATATCCTCAGAGACGAGGGCAAGAGCCGCGCGATTCGCCTTTGCGACGAGCAGCCTGCCATTGAGGGCGTGCCGCTGCTTGGCAAGGTGACGGCAGGGCAGCCCATTCTTGCTGTGGAGAATTATGAGGGCAGTATTCCTTTCGTGCCGCACGGCGGATACGAGAGAGAGAATTTGTTTGCGCTGCGCGTGCAGGGCGAGAGCATGATCGACGCGGGCATATTGGACGGCGACGTGGTCATCGTCAACCGCTGCTCTTACGCCGATAACGGCGAGATCGTGGTGGCTATGGTGGAAGACAGCGCAACCGTCAAGCGCTTTTTCCGCGAGGACGGGCACTATCGCCTGCAGCCCGAAAATAAAACCATGCAGCCTATCATTGTCAAGCAAGCAGACGTCCTCGGAAAGGTCATCGCGGTACAGAGATATTACTGAGACTGACGGAGTGAAATGATGAGCATTTTTAAGCGAACGGTGAAAAACGCCTTCCGCACGGTTCTTTTCAATTGGAGAGAATATGCGGGCTTTTTCCTTGCGCTTTTGGTGGTACAGAGCATTTTCTGGTCGCTGACCTTTTCTCTGGACACCAACAATCAAATTGCCGAAGATACGGTCAAGGAGTCCTATTCCTATCACGTGGTCATTCCCGAGCTGACCAAAACGCAGGTGGCCACGTTCAGAAATATGCTCAACGCGCAAAGCGCGGTGGACGATTCGTTTTACGAGGTCGAGATCATTGACGGGGACGAGTTCAGCGAGGCGCACGTCACGCTCAAGGGCGCGGATCTTGACCGCAGCTTTTCCAAATTCCGCGATCGTTGCATGCTCAAAAGCTGGGGGTATACCACAACGCCGCTTTATACCTACGTGACTGAATACGTCACGCCCGGCGTTTGGAGATACGCGCTGATCAGCCTTTGCATGCTGGCGCTTTGCTCCGCGGTGCTGACCGTGCTTTACAATATCCGCGTGGAGAATCACCAGTTCCGATACGGCATTTACATGACCTGCGGCGCGGATTTCCGCATCCTGTTCCGCGTGACCTTCTGGGAGCTGGCAGCCATTGGCATATTGACCTTCGTGCCCTCGGCAATTTTTGCAGCGCTGATTATGCTGGCGGTTTATTTGCCCCAGGGCGTGCTGTTCACCTTCCATTGGGCAGCGCCCTTCAAGGTGTTTGCGCTGAGTGCCGTGACCGTGCTGCTCTCGGTCGTCCTGCCGGTGCGCGCCATGGCGTTCAAAACGCCCATGACGCTGATCACCTCGCGTGACAACGCAGGACTGGTATCCTCACCGCGCCGCTCGTTCCGCCTTGTGGGCAAGAGCTTTCCGCGCGATTACGAGCTTGCGGGCATGTGGCGTTTTCGTAAGTACTACGTGCGTCTGGTCTGCTCGGCCGTGGCGTTTGCCGCGTTGTTCATCTCGGGGCTTTATATTGCAGATATGATTACGATCAAGCAGGATATGGCCGTGGGCGAGTATACGCTGATCTACAAAACTGTGACCGATGACGAAGGCAACGAGATCCTTCCGGGATATACCTACGATCAGGCGGACATGATCAACGACGACGCGCAATACTTAAGCGAGGCCATCCGCGCACTTGACGGTGTGGCTTACGTGGAGGCAAACGAGCAGGCAAGAGCCGACGAGCTGCTTTCTCACATGCTGGTCAAGGCGCAGAATGCGCCCTCGCACGGTGAATACGGCGTGCTCAGCGAGGGGGAACGCGACGGCTATGAAATTGCCACCAATTCCTATAAATATACCGCGGTGGATAAGGCGTGGATCGACGGTGCCATCGCATCGGGACGCTACACCTTTGAGGGAGACCCTTACGCGGTGCTGGAAAATCCGCACGCCATCATAATCAGCGAAAGCATTCTCGGCGCGCAACGCTTTGATTTTTCGGTGGGCGACAGCGTGTATTTCGCTTCGTATGCGGACGGTAAGATCACCGACGCGCGCATGTTCACCCGCCGCGATCAGATCCTTGCACAGCAGTTGGAATATTTCACCTTTGATTACGGTACAACAAGCAATCATTCCGGTGCGTACGTGGTGTGTGCCGTGATCACCGAGTCGCCTTCGGACAGCTATCTGACCGTGGGCATGCAGACCGATTCCTACCGCGCTCTGACCGGCAAGGACGGCGCGCACGACGTTCTTTGCGTGTATCTGGAGGACGGCATTTCGCTCGCACGTGCGGATGCGTTGGCCGGTGAGATTTCGGCTTTGGCGCAGGATTTTGCATGGCAGTATCAAAGAGAGGGACGCTTTTTTGACAATCTGATCACCGACGCGCGCCGTGACCATCTGATCACCGCCGTCATCTCCGCCTTTATTCTGACCGTTTCTCCTTTGGTATGGTTCTTCTCGCAGCTGACTTACTACCGCAGAAGAGAAGGGGAGTTCTATATGCTTAGTGCCATGGGTGGCTTTGATCGCGAAATCCGCAGCCTGCACGTCGTAGCAGGAGCGGTGCTCTCGGCCGTCGCGTTTTTGGTCACGCTCGGCATGAGCTATGCGTTCAATTACGTCCTGTATATTACCATGAGCCGCATTTTGCCGAGTTTTGGCATGGCAGCGGCCATTGATTACAATTATTATATGCCGCTCTGGGCGCTGGCGCTTTGCGCGCTTGTGTCGGTGGCTTGCGGCTTTGCTTCCTGTCTGGTGCCTTACTTTGTATGGAAGCGTCGGACAGCACAAAAGGTCAAGAGGGAGGAATGAGCATGGAGGATAGAAGAGTCGTTGTGGAAACGGTGGATCTGCTGCGTCAGTACAAGCAGTACGACGAGGTGGTCAACGCTGTCAACCGCGTCAATTTGCGTGTATATGAGGGCGAATTCGTTGCCATCATCGGTACGTCCGGCTCGGGCAAGTCCACGCTTCTGCATCTGATGGCAGGATTGGATAGGCCAAGTGCGGGCAAGGTCGTGATCCGCGGCAGGGAAATTTCGTCCATGCCGAGCGACGAGCTGGCACGCTTTCGCGGCAATCATATCGGTATGGTGTTCCAGAGCCACAATCTGATCCCGCAATTTACTGCGCTGGAGAATATTCTGGTGCCCACGCTGATGTGTAATAAGGAGGATACCTCGTACGAGGAAAACCTCAAAAAGCTGGTGGCCTCGCTGGGACTTGGCGACCGACTGCACCATCTGCCAAGCGAGCTCTCGGGCGGTCAGATGCAGCGCGTGGCCATTGCGCGTGCGCTGATCAATCTGCCCTTGGTGGTGTTTGCGGACGAGCCGACCGGCAACCTTGACAGAGAAAATGCCGACGAGGTGCTGGAGCTTTTGCTGCAGACCAAGGATCTGCTTGGACAAACGCTGATCATGGTCACGCACGATATGGCAATCGCCGAGCGCGCAGACCGCGTGTTCCGTATGGATAACGGACAGATTATTTCGTCAAAAGTCAACCACAGGGAGAAGAAAGAATGAATATACAAGGATTTCAAAAGTTGACGTTGCTTGATTACCCCGATCACATGGCATGCACCGTGTTCACGGGCGGGTGCAATATGCGCTGCCCCTTCTGCCATAACGCAAGCCTTGTTTTGCGCCCGGGCGAGAATCCCGCGTTTTTCGAGGAGGAGATCTACGCCTTTCTCAAGAAGAGACAGGGCATTCTGGACGGCGTTGCCATCACGGGAGGTGAGCCGCTTTTGCAGCACGGGCTGGAGGAGTTTATTTTGCGCGTGCGCGAGCTTGGCTTTGCCGTCAAGCTGGATACCAACGGATCCTACCCCGATCGCCTTGCCACTCTGATCGAAAAGGGACTTTTGGACTACGTTGCCATGGATATCAAGAACAGCCGCGAGAGATACGCCGAAACGGTGGGCGTGCCGCAGTTTGATACGGCTCCCATCGAGCAGAGCGTGGCACTTTTGCGCACCTCGGGCGTGCCGTTTGAGTTCCGCACCACGGTGGTGCGCGAGCTGCACTCGGCCGAGGATATCGAGGATATGGGCGTGTGGCTGGCAGGGGATCACAAGCACTATCTGCAGGGCTTTATCGACTCGGGAGACCTGATCCGCGGGCCCTTGAGCGGATATGACAAAAACCAGATGCACGATTTGTTAAATGTGCTCAAAGCCTATATTCCAAAAGCCGAATTGAGAGGCGTTGAATAACTCCACCACAATATCTTGTGTTAAAATTTGAAAAAATGTCAAAATATTGTGTCAAAAGGGGTTGACAAATAAATCGACTTATAGTATACTGTAAAAGCACCGCTTTCGGTGCTTTTACGGTATTTTGTTTTTTATTGATAAAAATTACTTAATTTGACAAAAGGAGAAGAGCTATGTATAAGGTTTTAAAAAGAGACGGCAAGGTTACGGAATTTAATCTCAGCAAGATTTCGGACGCGATCAAAATGGCGTTCGAGGCACAGGAAAGACAGTTCCATCCCAGCGTGATCGACTTCTTGTCGCTTAAGGTCACCGCAGACTTTGAGCCCAAGATCAAGGACGGTCTGATCGCGGTTGAGGATATTCAGGATAGCGTGGAAAACGTGCTGGTACAGGGCGGTTACGGTGACGTGGCTAAGGCATACATCCTCTATCGTAGACAGAGAGAGAAGATGCGTAACATGAAGTCCACCATCCTTGACTATAAGGAGATCGTGGACAAGTACGTCAAGAATACCGACTGGAGAGTAAAAGAGAACTCTACCGTGACCTATTCGGTCGGCGGTCTGATCCTTTCCAACTCGGGTGCGATCACCGCAAACTACTGGCTGTCCGAGATCTATGACGACGAGATCGGCAACGCACACAGAAATGCGGATATCCACATTCACGACCTCTCCATGCTGACCGGCTATTGCGCAGGTTGGTCGCTCAAGCAGCTGATTCAGGAAGGTCTTGGCGGCGTGACCGGTAAGATCACCTCCGCACCCGCAAAGCATCTGGCAACCCTTTGCAACCAGATGGTCAACTTCCTTGGCATCATGCAGAACGAGTGGGCAGGCGCGCAGGCGTTCTCCTCGTTCGATACTTACCTTGCTCCCTTCGTAAAGGCTGATAACCTCAATTACGATCAGGTAAAGAAGTGCATCGAGTCCTTCATTTACGGCGTCAACACGCCTTCCCGTTGGGGCACTCAGGCACCCTTCTCCAACATTACCCTTGACTGGACTGTTCCTGCTGACCTCGCAGAGCTCAACTGCATCGTGGGCGGCAAGGAAATGGACTTCAAGTATAAGGATTGTAAGGCAGAGATGGATATGGTCAACAAGGCCTTCATCGAAACCATGATCGAGGGCGACGCCCACGGCAGAGGCTTCCAGTATCCCATCCCCACCTACTCCATTACCTCTAACTTTGACTGGTCCGAGACCGAGAACAACAGACTTCTGTTCGAAATGACCGCAAAGTACGGCACTCCCTATTTCTCCAACTACATCAACAGCGATATGGAGCCCAGCGACGTGCGCTCCATGTGCTGCAGACTGCGTCTTGACCTGCGTGAGCTGCGCAAGAAGTCCGGCGGCTTCTTCGGCTCGGGTGAGTCCACCGGCTCGATCGGCGTTGTCACCATCAATATGCCCAGAATCGCTTACCTTGCAAAGGACGAGGAAGACTTCTACAAGAGACTGGACCGCATTATGGACATCTCCGCAAGATCGCTCAAGATCAAGAGAACGGTCATCACCAAGCTGCTTGACGAGGGTCTGTATCCTTACACCAAGCGTTACCTTGGCACCTTCAATAACCACTTCTCCACCATCGGTCTTGTCGGCATGAACGAGGCAGGCCTCAACGCTCGCTGGATCGGCAAGGATATGACGCACAAGGAAACCCAGGAATTCAGCAAGCAGGTGCTGGATCACATGAGAGAGCGTCTGTCCGACTATCAGGAGGAGTACGGCGATCTGTATAACCTTGAGGCAACTCCCGCAGAATCCACCTCTTACCGTCTGGCTAAGCACGACGTTGCGCGTTATCCCGACATCAAGACCGCAACCGAGAAGGGCGAAACTCCTTACTACACCAACTCCTCTCACTTGCCCGTAGACTATACCACCGACATCTTTGATGCGCTGGATATTCAGGATGAGCTGCAGACCCGTTATACCTCGGGTACCGTATTCCATGCATTCCTTGGCGAAAAGCTGCCCTCTTGGAAGGCTGCTGCTACGCTTGTCAAGAAGATTGCAGAGAACTACAAGCTGCCTTACTACACCATGTCTCCCACCTATTCGGTCTGCCGTACGCACGGCTACATCGCAGGCGAGCAATATACCTGCCCCGAGTGCGGTGCCGATACCGAGGTTTACAGCCGTATTACCGGCTACTACCGTCCAGTTAAGAACTGGAACGACGGTAAGGCTGCAGAGTTCAAGAAGAGAACCGAGTACGATATCAAGATGAGCATGGAAAACTTCACCGGCCGTCTGGTCAAGGACGAGCAGCCTGCAGAGCAGGAGTGCGCTTGCGAGAGCGAGGGCGGTAAGCTGATTCTGTTCGCAACCAAGACCTGCCCCAACTGCAAGATGGCTTGCATGTTCCTTGATAAGGCAGGACTGGCTTACGAAAAGCTGTATGCCGAGGAGAACCCCGATCTGGCTAAGACCTACGGTATCAAGCAGGCACCCACGCTGGTAGTCGTTCGCGATGACGGCAGCTTTGAGTGTGTTGCAAACGTATCCAACATCCGTAAGTTCATCGAGGAAAGCGTTAACGCATAATTTTGAATACTAAGGATTACGAACATGTATGATATTGTTGTAATCGGCGCAGGGCCCGCGGGAATGACCGCGGCCCTGTATGCCGCAAGGGCAGATCGCAACGTGCTGCTGCTGGAGAAGGAAAGCTTTGGCGGGCAGGTCGTGTTTTCTCCCAAGATAGAAAATTACCCCGGCTTTATGCAAATGAGCGGCAACGAGTTTGCGGATAAGCTGATTGAGCAGGTGCTTAATCAGGGCGTAACGGTCGAGCTGGACGAGGCTGTTGAGATTCGCGACGGCAAGGTCAAAACGGTCGTTGGCGCGTCCGGCGCGGAATACGAGTGCGGCGCGGTGATTATTGCCACCGGCTCGCGTCACCGTATGCTGGGCCTGGAGGGCGAGGAGCGCTTGATCGGCAATGGTATTTCGTTCTGTGCAGTTTGTGACGGCGCGTTTTACGCAGGTCAGACAGTAGCGGTCATCGGCGGCGGTAATTCCGCCTTGCAGGAGGCCGTGCTGCTTTCGGATATCTGCAAGAAGGTGACTATTGTGCAGAATCTGGATTTCCTGACGGGCGAGGGAAAGCTGGTTTCGCTGCTTGCAAAGAGAGAGAACGTAGAGTACATCTACGGCGCAACGGTGGAAAAGTTTCTTGGCGACAGCGAGTTGAGCGGTTTGATTTTGGATCAGAAGGGAACCAAGATCAGACTTGACGTGGACGGCGTGTTTGTAGCGATCGGTCAAGTACCGGTCAACGACGCGTTCGCACCCGTGACGGATATTGACGGGAGAGGATATATTGTGTCGGGCGAGGATTGCCTGACCAAGACTCCGGGCGTATTTGTGGCAGGCGACTGCCGCACCAAGAATATCAGACAGATCACCACGGCTTGCGGCGACGGTGCAGTAGCAGCCATGACCGCATGCAGATATCTGAATGATCAATAAAGAGAAAAGGACTGACGAGCGTCAGTCCTTTTTTACCTTACGGAACACTCCCACAGGATGAAAGTTTTCGCCCGCCGTTACCCCAACGGAACACCTCCACAGGATGAAAGTTTTCGCCCGCCTTTTTTAAAAGGCGGCGGGGTATGGGGCAGAGCCCCATAATACGCCGTTTTTGGTTCTTTTTGCGGCAATTTTGCCAAAAAGAACGGAGAGAATTTCCTCACACAACATCCCAACATACTCCCCACATAAACCACGGGTTGATTGACAAAAATCCCCATAGATGCTATAATCATATCATCACGCGCAAGCGTGAAATTCACGCCGCGGGAAACCGCGGAGAAAAAGAAAGGAGGCGGAGTTATGACAAACTCGATCAAAACCGGATGCTGTGACTCGCGCCTTACGGGTTGGCGCGAATAATCCTTTGATAAAAAAGTTGCCCACTCTTCTTTTTTGCAAAGGATCATGACACATCCATCCCCCGAGGGGCAGATCCGTATTGGGTTTGCCCCAAGGGGCATTTCAAAGCCGCAAGGAGATGGATTATCAATGATAGTGCTGGAACAGCTCGGCGCACGCATTGCTGCGCTGCGTCGGGAAAAAGGGCTGACTCAGGAAATGCTTGCACAGAGAATGGGGGTATCCCCTCAGGCCGTCTCCAAATGGGAGCGCGGCTTGGCTTTCCCTAACCCTGTATGGTTGGACGAGCTTGCCGACATACTGGGCACGAGCATTGACAGTTTGCTGACCGGCAGAGTGCCGAAAAACAAAGAGGACTGACGAGGAATCGTCGGTCCTTTTTGAGTATGTTGGGGGTGTGTTGGGATGTTATGTGAGGAGACCGCTTCCGTTCTTTTTGGCACCGCGGGCGCAAAGAAGAACATATTTGCTTCGCAAATTAAACGCCGAGTTGTTTCGCTCGTTGCGACGAGCGACTTGGGACTCTGTCCCAAGACCCTGCAAACTTTTGTAAAAGTTTGATCAAAACTTTCATGAGTAGCGTGTCTGTTGGGGTGAGGGGAGTGCGTGTCTTTTCTTCCTCCTGCCGAAAATCGCGCGCAGCATTTCGTATTCGTCCATGCCCACGCAGCGCGTGATCACCAAAAGCCCTACGTATATCAGAGCGGTCAGCGCAATCTGCAGTACCAGCGTCCATACCGTAGGCTGCAGGCAAAGCTGCGTGCTGAGCAGGTGTACCGCCCACGTCGCACCCGTAATGCACAAAATCGGGCCGAATACGTGCCCCATCAGCCGCAGCTTTGGCTTGGTGATGGCAATCATACGCGCAAGGCTGAGCACGGTATTGAGTGTTTCGGTAAAATAAATCGTGAAAATATAGCCCGGCACACCGAATCTGGGCACTAAAATGATGACCAGAATGACCGAGGTCAGCGCGTCAATGATATTGACGTTCATGCTGTAAACCTGCTGCCCCATGCCTTTGAGCACCGCGTCAACCGCGCTGTCGATATACATAATGGGAATCAAGGGGGCAAGTGCGGCGATCATGCTGCCTGCCTGCAGGGAGTCATAGATCACCAAGCCCAAGCCGTGCGAAAAGCACAGCATGGCGCCTGCCACGCCCACCGAAAACATCATGGAAATACCGAAAATGCGCCGTGCCACGCGCCGCACTCTCTCCATGTCCTCTTGAATCTTGGCCTCGGCTACCTCGGGGATCAAAAGCCCCGCAAACGATGAAATAAAGGCCGACGGAAACAGCACCACGGGCAGCACCATGCTGTGCAGCACGCCGTAGGACGCCAGCGCGCTTTCCCAGGATGCACCGCTTCCCGCAAGGCCGCGCGGGATCAGAATATGCTGCAGGGTGATCAATCCCGAGCGTGCATACGAGCTGAACGCCACGGGCAGGGTAATGCCAAGAATGGTTTTTGCAACGCCGCTTTGCGTGCAGTGCTCGGACGTGCGCAGGTGCTTTTTGTCGGTCCAATATAAAAACAGAGAGGAAAGCAGCTCAAAGACCTGCGTGACAAGCGTTCCCAGCACCAAAGCAAGGCAAGCGTAGGCCACGCCGCGCGGTAACAGCAGCGACAAAAACGTGGCTGTGCCGAAAATGCGGACGGCTTGCGAGGAAAGCTGCACCGAGGCGTTTTTCCAGACGCGTCGCACGGCGGTAAAGTAGCCGTTCAGACATGAGCAAATGGCGACCGCAGGCAAGGTTAGCGCAAGCACGCGCAGAGGGATCACGGTGCGCGCGTCACCAAGCCAGCGCGTGCCCACCAAGGGCGCGCCGAAAAAGAGCAGCAGCGCGGAAAACGTGCCAAAGGCCGTGCTGATGGCTAAAGCGCAGGTTGCGTATTTCTTGGCAAGCGCGCGGTCACCTTTGCCAAGCGCATCGGCCACCGTGCGCGTCGTGCCCAAGTGAATGCCCGAGCAGGCCAGCGTGATGGCAAAGCCGTACACACCCGAGAGCAGGGAATAAAGTCCCATAGCCTGCGCGCCTGCCTTGCCTGCCACGTAGGCGTTGAATCCCACGCCGATGGCACGCATGAGCAGCGTCACGCCCACCATCAAAAGCGAGTTGTAAAAAAATCTCCCCGTCCTGCTCGTTTTGCCTTGCATGATAGCCTCCTTGCCTTTGCGCTTATTTCACTATATGAAATAAAAAAGGCTTGTATGCGCTTGCACCGCATGGGGATTTATGATATAATAGTGCCAAGAGGTGATGAATGATGGAAAAATTTCACGTACTGTGCGGCATTGATCGCAAGGACGCACTTGCCGCTGCGATTGGCGACAAAAAGGTCGCGCTTTTGACTGCTGCCTCGGGCGTTGACCGCACCGCCACCCCCACGTGGAAGATTTTGCGCGATATGGGCGTGCTTTCGGTGTTGTTTGCACCCGAGCACGGCATTTGCTCCAATTTGCAGGACGGCAGATATCAGGACGAGCAGGATTTGCCCGACCCTGTGTTCGGCGTTTGCGTGTATAATCTGAATTCCAAGGGGCATCCGCGTCTTGACGAGATCCTTTCGGGTGTGGACGCGGTGGTGTACGATATTCAGGACGTGGGAGCGCGCTACTATACCTATCTTTGCAATCTGACACAGGTCATGCGTGCGGCTGTGCGCGTGCAGATTCCCGTGATCGTGCTGGACAGACCAAATCCCATCGGTGGCGTCAAGATTGAGGGTGAAATTTTGGACGAGCAGTTTTCCTCGTTTATCGGGGAGTTTGCTATCCCGACGCGCTACGGCATGACGGTGGGCGAGTACGCCCGTTTTGTCAACGCGGAAAAGGGAATCGGATGCGAGCTGCAGGTGATTGAGTGTCAGGGTTGGAGACGAAATATGTACGCGGACGAGACCAATATGCTGTTCGTCAATCCGTCGCCTAATATCCCGAGCGTGAATTGTGCGATCAACTACATTGCTACCGGCATTTTTGAGGCCACCAATATATCCGAAGGCCGCGGCACGACCAGACCCTTTGATATGATCGGCGCACCTTATGTGGACGCGTTTGCGCTGGCCGAGCACATGAATGCTCAGCAGTTACCCGGTGTCATTTTCCGTGCCGCGCACTTTACCCCTGCATTCAACAAGCACGCGGGTGCTATATGCGGCGGTGTGGAGCTGCATATTGTGGATAGGGAAGCCTATTCGCCCTTTGCTGCGCTGCTGTATTTGTTTGATGCGCTGCGCAAGTATCCCGAATTTGAGGCAAATCCCGCAGGACTTCGTCTGCGCTTTGGCAACCAAACGCTCTCGGGCGACTTTGATCCCGCAGCCGTTCTTGCCGCCTCACGCGAGAAATGCGAACGCTTCAGGGAAGAGATCAAACCGTATCTGATTTATGATTAATGAAAAAGCAGCCTGATGGGGCTGAGAATTTAGCGGAAAATAACGAAAAAGCAGAAGTCTTTGATGGCTTCTGCTTTCGGTTTTTATGACACGAGGGGTATTGCGCTTTTCCCGCTTATTCCGCCCGGATTTCTCCAAGCTCGGTATATCCCTCGTACGTGCCGCCCTGTGCGATGCCGTCCTGCAGCGTGCCGCCGATCGTGCCGTTATAGCCGATGGAGTAGGTCTCTCCCGACGCAATATCCGCGCTGCTGTAAACCACCGAGGCAAATGCCTTGGGGGATTGGAACGCCAGCACAAGATTGCCGTCGGAATCAAAAATACCCATGGTAGAGCCGCCTGCAAACGACGAACGCGTTGCAAAGGCCAGCACGCCGTAATTGTCTCCCACTGCCGTATCCGCCATGCCGGAAGAGCCGATGGCCAGCAGCGTGCCGCCCGAAATGGTCAGCTGATCGGTGCGCGCGTCACCGTGATCGATCGGTCCGTTGCCGTTGTCGGTTGGGCCAAAGACGATGACAGTGCCACCCGTGATTACGATCTGACCGTTGGAGTCAATGCCGTCACCGCTCGCGTTGACTACCGTATAGCCACCGTTAAAGGTTAAGATTGGCGTTTCGTCCGAGGAAGAGGTTGAGCTGTCTGTTTGTCCCGGCCTGCCAAAGCCACCCATCATGGACGTGCCACCGCAGGCGTTGAAACCGTCGTCGGACGCAGTCAGACGGATGGTGCCGCCGTTGATCGTGATCTCGATAGCCTCTATGCCCTCGTAGCTCTTGGCAATTTCGATCACGCCACCGCTTATCATGGTACTTTGCTCTCCGTGAATGCCGTCGTCGCTTGCCGAGAGGTATAGGTTTCCGCCGTCGATCTGCACCGCGCTGTCCGAATGCATGGCGTCGTCGGTGCAGTCAATGGTAATATTTCCGCCCGTGACAAGCAAAAGTCCCACGGATTTGAGTCCCTTTGCGCTGGTGGAGGATTTGTTCGGATTGCCCTCGTTCATGCCGCCCGGGCCACCGTGACCGCCACCGGGTCTGCCGCCACCCGGGCCACTCCAGCCGGAATTTGTTTGAGTGGAAGCAGCGGATGCGTCCACAGTGCCCTTTGTTTTGATGGCAATTGTGCCGCCCGTGACCGACAGGGAAGAGGAAGAACTGACGCCGTCGCCAAAGCAATCGATATAAAGCTCTCCGCCGCTGATGATCAGAGAACCCTTGCCTTCGTCGGTGTTGGCCGTCTTGATGCCGTCGCCCGCGGTGGAAAGCACGTGCACGTAGCCGCCGCTGACGGTCACGCTGTCGTTGCCGCGGATGCCCACACCGATTGCGCTGACGTACAGATTACCGCCCGCAATCTCAAGATCGTCCTTGGTATTGATACCCTTATCACAGTTGCCCGTGACGTAAATGCTGCCCTCGCCGTCAAATTTGAGATCCTCGGCTGACCAGATACAAGCGTTGGGCAAGCCACCCGACGAGCCATCCTCCGCCTCGGTATAGTAGTCGGAGCCGTCCGAGAACAGATTGACCGAGTCCTTGGCAGAGTACAAAACCACCTTTTTTTGCGCAGTCTTGACCTGAAGGGCAGGGCCTTGGGCATTTGTCACGCTGACGCCGCAAAGGATCAGCTTGACCTTTTCTGCGTCTGGCGTGTCCACGATAAGTTGCCCTTGCAGCTCGCCGCTGACGAGATACGTGCCCTGCGCGACAAACGTGACCGTATTGCCGTCCACCTGCACGCCGCTGCCGTCAGCTGTGGCGGTATTGCCGCAAAGTGTCACGGTGGCGTCCGCCGTGCCGTCGTACGTGCCTGCAGCTGCCGCAACGTCAAAGCTGACGGGGGGCATTTCCACCTTGGCAGCTGTCTTGTCGCCACTGTCAAAGGTCACGTTGTACGAGTTGCCGTCCTTGTCTGTGTATATGATATTGCCGTCCACCGAGGTTTCAAGCCCGGATTGCGGATTGTCCTTGTCCTTGCAGCCTGCCAAGGCAAGGCAAGCGCAGAGTGCCAGGGCAAATGCTAAGGTTTGTTTTTTCATTTCAGGCCTCTCTTTTTTTGTTCTGAGCATAGTATATCACTGCTTTGTGAGAAAACACTGCATATGAATATGAACAATATTGAAAATATTGTGAAAAAAGTATGAGCAAGATATCCCTTGACCGACAGAAGTTTTTCATGTATAATAAGAAGAGATATTTTTGGAGGTGCGAAATGATCTTAGTAGCAACCTGTATGTTCGGGCTGGAGCGACAGCTCGGAGAAGAAATAGATGCGCTTGGACTCAAAAGAATCCACACCATGGACGGCCGCGTGACCTTTGAGGGCACGCCTGCCGATATTGCGCGTGCCAATATGTTTTTGCGCTGCGCCGAGCGAGTCATGATCAAGGTTGGGGAGTTTCCCGCCACGACCTATGACGAGCTGTTCGAGGGCGTCAAGGCGCTGCCGTGGGAGCAGTATATTGGCTCGTCGGATGCGTTTCCCGTCAAGGGGCATTGCATCAAGAGTAAGCTGTATTCCATTCCGGACTGTCAGAGCATTATCAAAAAGGCAGTCGTGGACAGACTTTCCACGGCTTATGGCATTCGCTGGTTTACCGAGGACGGTGTCAAATATCAGATTGAGTTTTTTCTGTTCAAGGACGTTGTCGCTCTGATGCTGGATACCTCGGGTATAGCGCTTCATAAGCGTGGCTACCGTCCGCAGGCAGGTGTTGCGCCCTTGCGCGAGACGCTGGCAGCTTCGATTGCATACACCGCGCGCCCAAAGGAGGACATTTTGTTCTGGGATCCCTTCTGCGGCTCGGGCACGATCGCCATTGAAGCGGCCATGATCGCCACGCACCGCGCTCCGGGCCTTGGCAGAGAGTTTGCGGGTCAGAGTTTTGCCTGCATTCCCGAGCGCGCTTGGACCGACGCTGCTGCCGAGGCGCAGGATCTGATCATCCGTGACAGCAAATTTGAGGCGTGGGCCTCGGATATTGACGAGGACATGCTGGACTTGACTTACGAAAACGCAACCCGTGCGGGCGTGGAGGAATACCTCAATATCTTCCAAGCCGACGCGCGCAAGATCAGGCGCGAGGATCGCAAGGGAACCGTGGTGTGCAACCCGCCCTACGGCGAGCGCATGATGGAGGAGGACGAGGTGGCGGCGCTCTACCGCGATATGGGCAAGGCATTTGCAGAGCTTTACCCTTGGCACGTGTATATCATCACCTCGTATCCCGAGTTTGAGCGCAAGTACGGTCGCATGGCAGACAAGACGCACCGCCTTTACAACGGCATGCTGCCGTGTACCCTGTACGAGTTCTTCCGCGATCCCGCGGCGGCGAAAAAGCCGTATTATGAGCAGAAAAAGCCCTTTGAGCAAAAGAAGAGCTTTGAGCAGAAAAAGCCGTTTGACAAACACGGAAAAAAGCCGGATTTTAAGAAAAAATAAGCGATTGGGCTGCTCTGACACGCCAATGTAACACGCCGTGTTGCAAAAAAACAGCGTGTGTGGTGGACTTTTGCGGTGCTTTGGCGTATGATAAAGGCATCAGAACGCAAGGAGGCAAGTATGAGCTTTGGAAGTAATATCGGATATTTGAGAAAGAAAAAGGGCATTACGCAAGAGGAACTTGCGGAGCGCATGTACGTTTCGCGCCAGACTATTTCGCGCTGGGAGACCGATTCGGTGTACCCGGACGTGGAGACCGTGATCAGGCTTTGCGAGATATTGGAATGCGATATGGAAACGCTGGTGCGCGGCGATGCGAGTACCGAAAAAGAGCCTGCGCCGATGCAGGAGCAGGAGCAAGAGCATGAGCATGAGCATGAGAATAAGCCCGGGGTCGAGTTGGAGCTCCGCCGCAGCACCGTGCTCAAGGTAGTGACGGATATGCTGTTCCCAATCGTGACGTTGGTGTATCTTGTGATAGGCTTTGTGTGGAATCTGTGGCATCCGGGCTGGCTGATCTTTGTGGCAGCGGCCGTGCTGAGTCCGTTGCTCTCGGCCATCAACCGCCCGAAATTGCGCCCCAAATTAAAGGGCTCTCATTTTGGACCCACTGTGGATTGGGATCGCATCAACGCAGCCTTTTGCGCCATTGTATTCTTGGTTGCCATTCCTGCGTATCTTGTTATGGGCTTTCTGTGGAATCTGTGGCATCCGGGTTGGCTGATCTTTGTGGTAGCTACCGTGCTGTGCGGCATTTCCTCGGTGTTGTGCACGCTGGTGTTTAGTTATTTAGACCGATAAGAGCAAACAAAAAACGGGAGCGATGGACGTGCAAAATTAGCGGAAAAAGCGCAATTCCCCTCGTGTCATCCTGAGCGAACAAACATCCCTGTGCGGATGTTTGTGAGTCGAACTTTCAAAAATCTGCAACAATTTGCTGATTTTTGAAAGTCAAAACGCTTATAGCGTTTTGAGGATCTACGAGGGTGGGTACGTTGCGCCCGTAGATCCCGCGCTGCGCGCGCCCTCCCTTGGGTCGGGTTCGACTTCGCAACATTTCGCAGCTCGCTGCGAAATAATTGCTCCGCTCAGGATGACACGGGCGGGGTTGTGCATCATAAAAGCCGAAAGCAGAAGCCATTTCTGACTTCTGCTTTTATTTATTCTGCCGCTAATTTTGCATGCCCATGCTCCCGTTTTCTTTTATGCATGAATTTTCTCGTAAATCGCGTCGGACAAAGCCACGAAATCGTCGATGGCAAGGCGTTCGCCGCGGATATCTGCGCTGTGGCCGCAGGACACGATGATGTCGGTCAGCGTCTGCTTGTCAAGCTCGCCAAAGCCTGCCGCAAGCGCGTTGGGCAAGGTCTTTCTGCGCTGCTCAAAGGCCGCTTTGATGGTGCGGAACAAAAGAGCCTCGTCCTTGGGATGATACGGCTTTTGCTTGTAGAGTCTGGTTCGGATGACGGTGGAATCCACCTTGGGCGCGGGCATAAAGCAGCCTGCCTTGACTTTGAACAGCTTTTCGGTAGTGCCGTAGTATGCAAGCACCGCCGTGATCGCGCCGTAATCCTTGCTGCCGGCCTTGGCGCAAAGGCGGTCTGCCACCTCGGCCTGGATCATGACCGTGATATCCGAGAAGGGAAGTCCGGATTCCAGCAGCTTCATCATAATGGGGGTGGTGATATAGTAGGGCAGATTTGCGCAGACCGATACCGTACCCTCGGCAAACGCCTCGCCCAGCAGCTCGTCAAGATCAGCCTGCATGACGTCCTGATTGTAGACCGTCACGTTGTCAAAATCCGCCAGCGTGTACTTGAGCACAGGGATCATGCCGTTGTCGATCTCCAGGCAAATGACCTTTTTATATCTTGCCGCCAGCTCGCGCGTCAGGGTACCGAGTCCGGGGCCGATTTCCAGGATAGTTGCGTCGCGGTCGTCGCAGCAGTTGTCCGCGATGTCCTCAACCACGAATTTTTCGGTCAGGAAATTCTGTCCGAATTCCTTTTTGAAATGCAGACCGTACATGCCCATGATCTGCTTGATCGTCCTTGTATCACAAAGATTCATGCGTTTTCCTCCGATGGAAAGACAATATATAAAAAGTATATCATAAAAATGTGGGGTTGTCAATTCATTCGGGGAATTCAAAAAAGAAAGGAAAAATAAAAATAAATATCAAAAAGGGCTTGCATTTTGAATTTCAATGTGATATAATACTAAAGTCGCTGGTGTGGCTCAGGGGTAGAGCAGCTGATTCGTAATCAGCAGGTCGAGGGTTCGAATCCCTCCACCAGCTCCAAGAAAAAGGGATATCCCATTCGGGATGTCCCTTTTTCTTTGAAACTGTCACCGATTCAGAACCCCACCAAGCGGTAAAGCCGCTTGGTTACATTTGCGCCGGATAAGCAAACAGTTTACTCGACCTTTGGCGCAAATATGGGTTCTGAATCCCTCCACCAGCTCCAAGAAAAAGGGATATCCCATTCGGGATGTCCCTTTTTCTTTGAAACTGTCACCGATTCAGAACCCCACCAAGCGGTAAAGCCGCTTGGTTACATTTGCGC
>JAZNYL010000042.1:0-29503 GCA_045594445.1 Eubacteriales bacterium | reverse complement strand
TTTGTCAATAGGTTTTTCAAAACTTTTTTCAAAAAATTTCGACTTTTTTCTATCGATCAAAGCTCGTCTGCCGTTTTATCGGCCGCTCTCGCGACCTTGAATATTCTACCACTTTCGCCCTGCTTTGTCAAGTGTGGGTTTTGACAAAGTATATATGTTTTGCACTTGTGTTTTGTATATATTGCACAAACCAAGGATAATAGAGAGCCCTCGGCAGCGCCGAGGGCTTTACTGTGGGTTGTTGCGGGATTGCATTGAGCAAACCGTTTTCGTTCTTTCTTTGGAAAAGCAGGCCAAAGAAAGGCCGGATCAAGGATTTCGCGCCTGCGGGCGCGACTCGGGGCGTTGCCCCAAGTCCCCACGACCTTTTTTGAAAAAATGTCGATCAAAAACTTCCATTCTATAATAATCTTATTTGAGCTCGACGACCGTGACGCCGCTATCGCCCTCGCCGTACTGTCCGCGACGGAAGGATGCGACTCTCTTATCTGTGCGCAGGAAGTTCTGCAGGGCTTGACGCAATGCGCCCGTTCCCTTTCCGTGGATCAGGCGGACGGTGCGGAATCCGTACAGAATCGCGCTGTCCAGATACTTATCCACGGCAAACCAGGCTTCCTCGCCGTTCATACCGCGCAGATCAATCTCGTCCTTGAAGTCGTGATTCTTCTGCACGCTGTAAGTGGACACTTTGTTCTTCTTACCGTCCTTGATCAGCGACGCCTCTTCCTCAACCAG
The DNA here is from genome assembly GCA_045594445.1 of Eubacteriales bacterium. GTDB lineage: Bacteria > Bacillota > Clostridia > Oscillospirales > CAG-272 > SVQP01. Next base: position 28,768 of record JAZNYL010000042.1, on the reverse strand, counting down.
CTTGAGGTCCTTTACGTTGACTCTCGTGGTCAGAATGCCTGCCTTGACCTGTGCGTTTCCGCTCTTATCCGGAGCCTCCGCCAGCACGCCCTTTGTGCCAAGCGAGCGAATGATGACCTCGTCGCCTTTGCGCAAGGCTCTGGGCAGCACGTAATTCTTTTCGTCCTCGTCCGGCTTTTGTACCGGATCGAATTTATCTCCGTTTTTCTTGAGGTGCTCGCGCACAGCGCGCTTGGCTGCGTCCATTTCCTCGCCCATTTGGGCGCTATCCTTGGACTTACGCACCTTTTCCATCTGCTCCAGAATGAAATCGTACGAGGCCTTGGCGCTCTGCACCATGGAATTGGCCTTGACTCTGGCAGCCTCCAGCTCTTTTTCGGCCTTTTTGAGCTGCTCGTTGATTTTTTGCTCGGACTGGCGCTTGAACTGCTCGTACTCGGCGCGCAGCTTGGCAGCCTCCTCGCGCTGCTGCTCCATTTCCATGCGGCTTTGCTCCAGCTGACCGATAACGTCCTCAAAATGGCGATTATCCGCGCTGATCAGCTCCTGTGCTCTGCCGATGATTTCGGGCGAAAGCCCCAGCTTTTGAGAAATGGCGAACGCGTTGGACTTACCGGGCGTGCCGATGATCAGCTTATAGGTCGGGCGCAGGGTTTCTACGTCAAACTCGCAGGATGCATTTCTGACACCCGGCGTATTGAGAGCAAACGCTTTGAGCTCCGCATAGTGGGTGGTGGCGGCGCAAAGCGCGCCTGCAGCACGCACCGACTCAATGACAGACACTGCAAGTGCAGCGCCCTCGACGGGGTCTGTTCCCACACCGAGCTCGTCAAACAGCACCAGCGTATCCTTACCCACCTGCTTCATAATTTCCACGATATTGACCATGTGCGATGAGAACGTGGAAAGCGATTGCTCAATGCTCTGCTCGTCTCCAAGGTCTACCAGCACAGATTTCAGCACAGGTACGACCGACTCTTGATCTGCGGGGATATGCAAGCCGGATTGCGCCATGAGTGCAAACAAGCCAAGTGTTTTGAGCGTGACCGTTTTACCACCCGTATTGGGGCCCGTGATGATCACGGTATCATACCCGCACTCGCCGCCCAGAGCGACGTTGATGGGCACGACGCGGTCGCGGTCGATCAACGGATGACGCGCGCGCACAAGACGATACGTTCCGTCCTCAGACAGCGCGGGCGCGGCTGCATTCATGGCAGCGGACAGCTCGGCGCAGGCAAAGCAGAACGAAAGAGTTACTATATTATAATAATTGAGCGTCAGGACACCCGTCGCGTTGCTGACCGCCTCGGAAAGCTCGGCCAGGATGCGCTCGATCTCGTGCTGCTCCTTGGATTGCAGCACGCGCAGCTCATTATTGGCCTCCACGACAGCCATCGGCTCGATAAACAAGGTCGCGCCCGAGGACGAGGTATCGTGCACAAGTCCCTTGACCTCGTTTTTATATTCGGTCTTGACCGGGATGACGTATCTGCCGTTACGGCTGGTGACGATATTCTCCTGCAGATACTTTGCGTGCGTGCCGCCCTGCACATATTTTTGCAAGGTATCCTTGATGCGGCTGTTTGTGGCACGGATCTTGCGGCGGATATCAGCCAATGCGGGCGAGGCCTCATCCGCGATCAGATCCTCGGCCACGATGGCGCGCGTGATGCGCTCCTCCAGGTGGCGATCGGGACTCAGACGGTCAAAGATCTCGTCCAGCACGGTATCAAAGATATGATTTCCGTGGCAATAATCCACCAAAAGGCGCGATGTGCGCAGCACGTTGGCAACGTCAAGCAGCTCACGCGGCGAGAGCACCGCGCCCTTGTCGGCGCGCTCGCAGATCTCACTCACGTCACGCACGTACCCGAACGAGGGCGTGCCCTTGACGTCGAGCAGCCTTTTTGCATCGGTAGTTCTTCTCTGTCTGCGCAGAATCTCCTCGGGATCATCCGAGGGAGACAGCCTTGCCGCCATGGCGCGCGCACCGTCGGTGTGGGCATGCTCGGCAAGCATGGCGCAGACCTTATCAAATTCTAAGGTTTGTAACGTTTTATTTGAAAATGCCATAATTCATTCCTTCATAGGCGATTGAAATCGGCATTTGCGAGTGACTTATTCCTCGCACGAGCCGCAATCCGAGCAATCGCTCTCGGGAGCGGCAATGCCATCCTGATATTCGGCCACCTTGACCATAATGGCACATTCCATTCTCTTGCGGAACAGCTCACAACCATATTCATACACGCCCGTGATCGAGCCCGTTGCATGGTATGCGTTTGCTGCGCAACCGCCCGAGCAATACATTCTTGCCCAGCAATCGGCGCAATCGGGTCTTGCGTACGCGTTGCACAGCTTGAACTCGTCGCGCAATTCGGTGTTGGTCACGCCGGTCCAGAGGTCGCCCAGCTTGTACTCCTCCTCACCCACGAACTGGTGGCAAGGATACAGATCTCCCCAAGGGGTAACTGCCATATATTCGGTACCCGAGCCGCAGCCGCTGATGCGCTTGTAGACGCAGGGGCCGTGCTCAAGGTTGAGCATGTAATGATAGAAGGTAAATGGTCTGCCCTCTCTGCGTCGGTCAATCTGCGCCTTGGCGAGAATTTCGTACTGCTCGAACAGCACGGGCAGATCCTCCTTGGTCAGCGCGTAAGGATCCTCGGGCGCGCAGACCACGGGCTCCATGGAAAGCTGATCAAAGCCAAGATCCAGCATGTGGAAGATATCGTTGGTAAAGTCGGGGTTGTTGTGGGTGTACGTGCCGCGCAGATAGTAGCCCTTGCCCTCGCGCTTTTCCACGAAGTGTTGGAACTTGGGCACGATGGTGGCGTAGCTTCCCTTGCCGTTGACCGTCTTGCGCAGTCTGTCGTGCACCTCTTCTCTGCCGTCCAGCGAAAGCACGACGTTGTGGCACTCGCGGTTGGCCCACTCGATCACCTCGTCGTCCACCAGCACACCGTTCGTAGTCAACGTGAAGCGGAAATTCTTATTGTGTTCTTTCTCAATGCTGCGCGCGTAAGCCACGATATCCTTGACCACGTCAAAGTTCATCAGCGGTTCACCGCCGAAAAAGTCTACCTCAAGATTGCGGCGCGTGCCCGAATGCTTGATCAGAAAATCAATCGCAGCCTTGCCGACCTCCAGCGACATGACAGCACGCTCACCGTGATATTTGCCCTGCGCAGCAAAGCAATATTCACAGTTGAGGTTGCAGGTGTGCGCCACGTGCAGGCACAGTGCCTTGACTACCGTGTTTCTGTTCTTGAAATCAAACGCCTTGTCGCGATAAACGTCGGGTGCGAACAGCTTTCCCTGCTCGGCAAGCGCCGTGATATCGTCGTAGCACTCCGAGAGGTCCTCGGTAGTCACGTCCTCGCATTCACCGTATTTTGCCAGCATGGCGTCCACGATGGTCTGCTTGTCGTGCTGCTCGTACATGGCGATCATGTCATAAGCAACCTCGTCCACGCAGTGTACCGAGCCGCTGTAAATATCTAATACGATGTTGTATCCGTTGAGTTTATATTGATGTATCATAATATTTCACCTCACAATAGTAACGGGGCTACGGCAATCTGCCACAGCCCCGTTCATGGACTATGTATCTTAGTCCTTGTTAGACTCGCATTCCTGGTTTGCAACGCCGCAAGAGGTCTTGCAAGCGGACTGGCAGGAGGTCTGGCACTCGCCACAACCGCCGTTGTTTACGCTCTTAGCGAGGTCACGGGTCTGGATGGTCTGAATTCTCTTCATGATAATATCTCCTTACATGAAATAGTTTAACAGATGTATTATATCATCGTTGATGGTTTTTGTCAATAGGTTGGGGATAAAAAACAGGACAAATGATGGTTGAGGGGAGGCAAGTAATTCCTCTACGTTCCGCTCTACTCACACAATACCACCGTAAGCTGCTTCTGCATTTTCTTGGCATACCGTTCGGTCTCACGGGTTCCTTTCGATTGACCATCCCAAATGATCAAAATCTCATCTGCCATGTCTACCATTTGTTGATTTCGAATAATTGGCGCAGCCCTTCCGTACAAATCATAGCGAGGACGTAAGATGAGTTTTGAAATCCGATGCTGATCAGCATATTGCTCCGCCAAAGAATCGATTCCTTTTGCCCCGCCGCTGATAATCATATCAGTTTCGGATGATACATATTCGGCCAAATCAAAATGTTCTATACTCCGTGATCCCACAATCAACAGTTTCATAAAACCCCTCCTTTGCAATATACTTATATAAGTATATACCTTATTATGGGAATTGTCAACACCGTATATCTTTATTAAAATATATACGGAAAGGATGTGATTCAATGATTCGGTTAACGATTGATAAGTATTTAGATGCACATGGCATCACCCGCTACGAGCTATCCAAGCGAACCGGGATTCGTTTTCAGATTATTGATAACTATTACAAAAATAAGGTTGTTCGTTATGACAGCGAGGTCTTAAGCAAAATCTGTGCCGCGCTTGGTTGCGACATTTCGGATTTGATTGAATATTGTAAATAAAGCATTCCCCGCAAGCGTTTCTTGCGGGGATCTTTCTGTAACAAGGGCTGTCCCCGTTACAGGTAGAAATATTGGGTTGCTATGGATGCTGGCGATCACTGATCGCCAGCATTTACGGCAACTATTCAAAAATCGAAGAAGGACTGCATCCATGTGATACAGTCCTTATTTTGTAAAAAATCACCTTAGTTTTCCAGCCCTATTCACTTACTTTTTCCATTACTTAATCAGCGGGCTTGTCTCTCCCCACTCGGCAATTCCCTGCGCCAGCAATCTTTGATACTCTGCCTCGGATACGCCGAAGCGGTGCATCAGCTGCTGCTTTGCGGCGGCGGGACGGTTTTGGTTAAAGTCGCGGATGACGTTGATGTAGTACATCCAGGACGGGCGGCCACCGTCGTACGGAGTGGGTGTGCCGTCGGTGCACTTCCAGCGATCCAGCTGCATCTGCATAACGGGTGCAACCGTATCCACGATCTCCTCCAACACGGGCGAGACCGCCTCGGGTGCGTAATACACCTCGGTCAGCCAGATAAAGCGCATAAAAAAGCGTTCGCGGAACTCGGGATTACCCATCAGACCGTTGATCAGTCGGCCAATGACGGACACGTTGCTGATCGAGCCGAACAGATCGGTATTGATATCCGAGTTAAGGCCTACGCCGTGGTCGGTATCCACCACGCAGAATCGCCACTTGGTATCCTGCCCCGAAATGCTGTTCGGATTGCTGTTGCGCCAGACCTTGACGTTATTACTGGGCCAGTCGCTGCAGCAAAGATAGATCTGCGCGCAGAAATAATCAATCAGATTGTCGGTATCCACGCGGTCGCACACGTACTTGTAATGCACGGGATCGGAGAGATCGTTGTTTTGCGCGTAGCTGACCAGATTATTGAAATCATTCGCATCGGCCTCGGTGCCGTGGGTGTGCTCGTAGTCCACGTTCCAGCCCGCGGTCAGAGGGTACGGGCATTCCAGCACGGCAAGATCCTCTTCGGGCACGCCGTACACGGTCTCGAAATACTTTTCATCAAAGCGCTCGCGCGCGTTGTAAATGCCCCAGAATTCGCCGTTGATAAATACGAACACCGGCTTATACGCCATGGTTTCGGCATGCAAAAGCGAATCAAGACGCGCGATGTACGCGTCGCCGATATGCGAGCGCGAGATGGTACAGCCCGAGTTATCACCGCCGCCGTTACGGAGCAGCAGTCTGCGGTAGTACACGGTGTCGTCACCCGTGGCCGTCTTGGTGGCATACTCGCCGAAAATGTTATAGTTAAAGGCGTTGAGATTCTCGGAAATATCGGGATTTGCATTCTCGCGGAACAGAATACGGAAGGATTTTTCGGTCATGCCCAAGGATCCCTTGCCGTTGAGCGCGATCTCCACCCAGGAGGAAAACTCGCAGCGGTCGTCGGTCATGTATTCCAGATAGGCCACAATACGCTCGTGCCCCTCCGAGAAATTCATGTAAATGTTTTTGCCGTCGGGATCGGTGCTGATAAAGTCCTCAGGCTGCACGGCAAGACAGAAAACGTCCAGCTCGTCCGCGCGGATGTTCTTGCCCACGAAGTAGGTCTGCGTGGTCACTTGCGTGGTATCCTTGCCGTTGGTGGCGTAGGCGCGCACCGTCCATGCGCCCATCTGCGAGAGCACATTTGGCGAATAGGTGTTGCCCATGGCTAAAATCGCGTTCTGCGTCAGCTCACCCCAGGTCAAGGCGCCGGTGTCAGTCATGGGAATGGGCTGCTCGTATTTTTGCGCCAGTACCGTACGGGGGTCTGCGCCGTTGATGGTGTAATACACAGTATATCCCTTGGGCGCGGTCATTTCCAGCGAAAACTCTTGATCGTAAAAGCCGCTCGTGTGCGAGAATACCACCTCGTTTGCCATGGAATGCACGGTCGCGTTGACGTCACCCTCGCTCGTTTGCGGACGAATTTGTCCGAGCAGCGTAAACGAAGCGCGGGTCAGATTGACGGTATCAAAGGGCGCAAAGGGCGAATCCGCGTCGCGTCGAATCAGCTCATCCTTGGATGCGCCGCCCACATAGTGGCGTGCGTCCGAAGCGTCCAGCACGTGTGCGGAAAGGTAGTCCACCACACCGCTCTGCCCTGCTATCGGCTCGTTATTCTTAAGCTGCGTGCCTACGGGCGCGATAACAAGACGCATATCGTTGCCAACCAGCAGCATATCGGGACGCTGCGCGTCGTAATGCGCAGTTTCCAGCACGGGCGTGCTCTTGGTGCCGGTCTCATGTCCCGTCAGCAGATAATAGCCGCCTGCGGGAATCATTGCACCATAAGGCAGCGCGTATTCGCGCCACACGTAGTCGCCGCCGCAAACGTGCACGGCAAGGCCCTGGAGCGAAAGCGCAATCTTGCCCGTGTTATACAGACAAACGTAGCTATGCGCTACGGGCGCGCTCTTGGACGTGCCGCCCGCATATACGGACGAGATGATCAGCTTGGTAAAGTCTGCCGAGGCGTCCAGATCGTCGGCCGTCGGGTATGTTTCGTCAGGCAGTTCAATCTCGGGTGTGCTCTCGGTGGGTGCGTCAGTTCCCTGCTCGGTGCTCTGTTCGGGCAGCGTCTCTCCACTGCAAGCGCCAAGCAGCAGACAGAGTGCCAGCAGCGCACATAAAAGACTGATTTTGTTTCGGATCGGTTTCATATCGGTCCCCCCATCAAGGTTACAGTTGCCAGATAAAATCGTCGGGTGTGTCGGAAAGTTCAATCGGCATACGCTCGGCCAAGGCCTCCAGCTCGGGGCGCGCGGCGGCGATTGCCTGCCAATAGGGCTCGCCTAAAAAGAACAAGCCGCTCATCAAAAACAAATTGCGCAAGCCCAAGGAGATCTCCAGGCGCAGCTTTTGCACCAGATGCTCGGGCGTAAGCGCGTTTTCGGGATACACAGTGGACTCGCTGAACGCATTTTCGCTGCTGCCGATCGCACACAGATGCGTGCTTACGGAATGCGCAATGGAATCCGTGGCAAGCGGGTGCGTAAAGCTTGCGTCCTCAAAATGACCTTCGCCCACGCGGAACAGGGCGTTTGGAAAACGCTTTTTGATGCGTGCAATATCAAGTCCGTGGCGGCGGTCACCGTTGTGCATGACCATGACGCCCGGCGTCATACCGTCTGGCACGGTCTGCTCCAAAAATCCAAGCACCGCGTCACATTGTGCGTCGCTCCATGCGTTCCAGAGGTCGTCGCCCTCGGTCGCCTTGGCAAAAATCTCGGGCGCAGTCAGATGCACGTATTGCGGGTATTTTTGACTGAAGGCTTGCATACATGCAGGACAGCAGCAGCCCTGCAGCGCGGGGCCCCAGGGGCCTGTGCGCAGATCGTCGTCAAAAAAGATTTTGGTAAAGCCCAGCTCGCAATACCTTTGCGCCACGTCGCGGCTGTCCTGCAGCATTTTCTCGCTGCGCATACAGCTTGCTGCCGCAACGGGCTGCCCCACTGCGTTGATACGGCTTTGCCACGCAGACGGAATGCCGGGGTCTCCCCCGTCGCCCAGCAGCGCGCCGCCGCCGTGACCTACCGGAACGGTCAGCACCTGCACCTCAAAGCCGTGCTGCTCCAAGAGATTCTTTGCGTCAATCAGCTCCTGCTCTGTGGCAAGATGCGTGCCGTAGACATAAGCGTCCAGCCATACCGTTTCCACACCCGCCTGCTTCATCCACGCAATACGCCGTGCGGCATCGGGCGCTTGCAGGATGGCACGAGGCTCAAAATCATAGTGAAAATGCAGTTTATTTCCCATATTCATTCCTCAATTACAACGCGCAAAGCGTCGGGCATTTGCCCACTCATGCTATGCAGCTCGGTGCCGCGCGCCTGCAAGTCGGCAAAGCACGCAAGCAAAGCACCGTCCACGTACTCACCCGGTACGACCAGCGGAATTCCCGGAGGATACGCCCATACGTACTCGGCACACACGCATCCGTCCGCTTGATCGGCAGGCACGCAGGTCTGCGGCAGATCCGCCACCTGCCAGGGTGCATAAACGCTGTGCAGCTGCGGCAGATGCAGGGGATATGCTGACGCATCGGTCTCTATGCGATTATCGATCTCGCAAAGCGCACGCGCAAGATGCGCAAAGCCTTCGTCGGTATCGGCAGGCGAGGTCATGGCAATGATATAATCGCTCGCTGCCATTTCAATTTCAATTTGATATTGGTCACGCAGTATATCTGCCAGCGCGTGCCCACTCAGATTCGTGCCGCGCGTACCGATCACCAGCTTGCCGGGATCATAAGCAAAAACGCCTTCCGGCAAAGCCGCTCCGAAAAGCAGCTCCAGATGCTGCAGCGAGGCGATGGCTGCTTTGAAAGCAGTCAGCCTTTGTAGCCATGCGCGCATCAATGCTTCCCCGCACCTATCAAGCAAGTCAATGCAGCGCGCGGATTCCTCCATGAGAATATACGAGGGGCTGGAGGTCTGGAACACCGCCAGTTGTGCTGCCATTGCCGCAGGATCGGGGCAGCTCTTGCCGATCAAGGCAATCGCCGTCTGCGTGGGTGCGGGCAAAGTTTTATGTAAGGAGCAAATGGCAATATCCGCGCCCTGAGTGATCGGGTGTGCGGCAAAATCGCCAAATCCCAGATGCGCACCGTGTGCGGCGTCCACCAGCAAAAGCGCACCGCGCGCGTGCGCGACGCGGGCAATGCCCGCAATATCGCTGATGATGCCCTCGTATGTGGGGCTTGTCAGTATCACCAGCCTTGCGTCGGACGCATCGGAAAGTGCGCGATCCACCTCCGCGGGCGTCACGCTTGCGCAAACGCCGCTTGCGGGATCGGTTTTGGGATAAATATACGTCGGCTTCAAGCGACAAAGCTCGATGCCGTGATAGACGGATTTATGACAGTTACGCGCCACGACCACCGATCTATCATGCCCTGCATAGGCGCGAATGGCGGCCAGAATGCCCGCTGTGGAGCCGTTTACCAGAATATGCGCTTTTTGCGCGCCCCAAAGGCGCGCGGCGCGGTCGCATTCCTCTTTGATCACACCGCTCATGTCGTGCAAATTATCGCTGCCCGCAATTTCGGTGATATCGCGGTCATAGGGAAAATCACGCCCGACCAAATCTGTATTTCGCTTGTGCCCCGGCATGTGGAAGGGATACTTACCCACCCCGTCCAGCATTTCGGAAATTCGATTCTTATCCACGGCTGCCTCCCTTTGGCTTGACCGATTCGTAGAAATCAAGCGAATCAAAGCCACGCCCCAGATGATTGAGCAGATAGGTCTGCGCGGTGCGCGAGAACTCCATCACGTCCTCTTCGTCCGAAAGCTCAAATGAGAAAACCTTTTCGGGAGAAGCGTGCAGCACGTAGCGCACGGCTGCCGTGACCGCGGGAGTCATGCCGCAAAGCACGCTCTTTTCGCGGTCTCCGTCCGCATCCGCGCCCACCATGGGCGTGCGGATCAGCTTGGACTGACGGGACAGGCAATCGGCGCAAAGCAGGCGACCGTTCATCACATCAAGATAATTGAGCCGCTCATCTATGCTGCCGCAGCGACAGCAGGCGTCCAGCTCGGGCAAGTATCCCGAAATGGCGGCGGCGCGCAGCTCAAACACGCCCTTGACCATAGCCTGCGGCTTTTTGTCGCGTCCGATCAGATACAACGAGTTGAGCAGCATGCGCAAAAGCTCAGGGGCAGGCTCGTCGCGGTCGGATAGCTCGTTGGCCACGTCGCAAAGATACACACCAAGGCTCATGCGCACAATATCTGCGGAAAGCTCGTAAAAGGCGTTGAGCACACTTCCCTGCCGCAGCCAGTAAAAATCGCCCTTGCGGTACAGCTCAAAATTGCCGTAAGTAAACAGTTGAGAGCACGCCATAGCAGGGTTTTTGAGCGATTTTCCGCCCTTGACCATCACCGAAATTCTGCCGTGCTCTGCGGTCAGGATCTGCAAAAGCTTGTCGTGGTCGCCCGTGTTCTGTACGCGCGTGACAAGTCCGTCGGTGCTCATTTGCATGGTGGTGCTCTCCTTTCGCGAAAACTTTAGTATAACCCGTAGGGGCGCACTGCGTGCGCCCGCGGGCGACCACATTTCGGCGTTGCCGAAATAATCGCCCCTACGAAGCAAATCCAATACTTATTCCGGCTTATAACCGAAATTGGAAACTGCTGCCGCGCTCTCGCGCCAGTTTTCCTTGACCTTGACCCAAAGATTGAGATATACCTTGGTGCCAAGCAGTGCCTCAAGATCCTCTCTTGCGTACGTGCTGACTCTCTTGAGCTCCTCACCGTTTTTACCGATGATAATACCCTTGTGCGAGGCCTTTTCGCAATAAATAGTTGCATAAATGCTGACCAGAGTGCGCTGATCCTCAAATTTGTCGATCACGACGGCAATACCGTGCGGCACCTCCTTATTGAGCGTGCGCAAAAGCTTTTCGCGGATCAGCTCGGCGGCTACCTGTCTCTCGGGCTGGTCGGTGGCAATATCCTCGGGGAAATACCAAGGCGACTCCGTCAGGAAGGGCTTGCACTCGTCCAGCACCTCCTTAACGCCCTTGCCGTTCTTGGCACAGATCGGCACAACAGCCGAAAACGCATGCTTGTCCGCATAGGCGGCAATGGTCTTGGCGATGATCTCACGGTTATACATATCAATCTTGTTGAGCGCCAGCACGCAGGGCACACCGCTCTTTTTGAGGTATGCGATGATATCCTCCTCCACGCGGGTGATCTCCTTACCCGTATCTGCCACCATGATCACGGCATCCGCCTCATACATGGTGTTGTTGGCCTCCTTGACCATATAGTCACCCAACTGATTTTGCGGACGGTGGATACCGGGGGTATCAATAAACACGTACTGATCCTGCCCCACGGTATGAATGCCCGTGATGCGGTTACGCGTGGTTTGCGGCTTGGAGGACACGATGGCCACCTTTTCGCCAAGTATTGCATTGAGCAGCGTGGACTTGCCCACGTTGGGTCTGCCCACGATTGCGATAAATCCTGTTTTTCTCATAATCAATATCCTTTATTCTTCTACGTTCTGATGTGCCTCGATAAAGGCCGCAATATCGTCCTTGTAAAGGTCGGCGCTGTCACCGGTTTTCAGACAATACACTCTGATATATTGCGGATTCAGCGATTTGGAAGGTCCGCCAATCACCACGGCAAAGGGCTCGCCCTTGACCTCCAGACGCCACGTGACAAAGCCGTCCGCCTCAGCAACCGTTTCGCTTTTGCCAAACGAGCGGAAATCGCGCCAATGCGCGTCCGTGCCTTTATCTGCAATGATCAGCAACGCGTCCATGGGGATATAGCTTTCCTCCAACGCCTCCTGCTTTTCGGCCTGCACCCATTCCGAGATCTGCCAGATGCTCACGGGACCAAGAAATACCAGAAACACGACGACAAACGTCAAAAACGTGATCAGCTTGACGTTGGCCGTCAAAAAGGTTTCGGTCTTGCCTGCGGTCTGCTCCTCGGGCGGAAGCTCTTCCCTGCTGACCTTTTGCTTTTTATAGGGGTTTTGCTTTTTATAGGGATTTTCCCTCTTTTCGGGCTCTTGTCCGTCCATCATTCGCCACGTACCTCCAGGCCCAGCAGTTTCATGATCTCGGATTGTCTGTGTCTCATGTCAAGGTCGTCCGCCTCGCTGCGCTCGTGGTCGTAGCCCAGCAGATGCAGCATGGAATGCACGCAAAGGAACGCGACCTCACGCTCGTAGGAGTGGCCGTATTCCTCGGCCTGAGCCTGCGCCTTTTCAAGAGAAATGACGACATCGCCAAGGTTATTGCGGATCTCGTCCAGAACGGGCTCGTCCGCCTCGCCCTCGTAATCAAAGAGCGGGAAGGAAAGCACGTCGGTCTCGCGGTCGATCTGTCTGAACTTACGGTTAAGCTCGCGAATGCCCTCGTTATCGGTAAAGGTCAGCGAGACCTCGCAGCCGTTGCAGAACTGCTCATAGTCCAAGGTCGCCTCAATTGCTCGGCGAAGCAGGATCTTGAGCTTGTATGTAATGGGCAGGATATCCTGCTCGTTTTCAAAATAGATCTTCAAAAGCATTTTGCGTCTCATTTGTTGTTTTCCTCTCTTTTGCTGTGATGATATTTCTTTTGTCTTTCGCGGGTTTCGTGTTTTTCTCTGTCGTATTTCTCGTAGGCAAGAATGATCTTTTGCACAAGTCTGTGGCGCACCACGTCCTTTTCGGTAAAGCGGTGCAGCGCAATGTCCTCAATGCCGTCCAGGATTCTGACCACCTCGGCAAGTCCCGATTTCTGTCCCGAGGGCAGGTCTGTCTGCGTCAGGTCGCCCGTGACCACCATCTTGGAGCGGAAGCCAAGTCGCGTCAGAAACATTTTCATCTGCTCGGGCGTTGCGTTCTGTGCCTCGTCCAGAATGATAAACGAATCGTCCAAGGTGCGCCCGCGCATATAGGCCAGCGGGGCTACCTCGATGATACCCTTCTCCACCTGCCTTTGATAGTTCTCGGGCCCCAGCATTTCAAAGAGCGCGTCGTAAAGCGGACGCAGATAGGGGTCGATCTTGCTTTGCAGATCACCCGGTAAAAAGCCCAGCTTTTCGCCCGCCTCAATGGCCGGGCGTGTCAGGATGATGCGCGAGACCTGGCGGTCACGCAGTGCCTTGACCGCCATGGCAACTGCGAGGAAGGTCTTACCCGTGCCCGCAGGGCCGACGCCCAGAATGATGGTATTTTTCCGAATGGCATCCACGTACTGCTTCTGCCCCACCGTTTTTGCCTTGATGGGCTTGCCCTTGGTGGTCACGCAAATGCAGTCGTCGCCAAGCTCCGCAAGCTCGCGTCCCTTGCCGCTGTCCACCATGTCGATGACGTATCGCACGCTTTGCTCGGAAAGCTGGCTGTATTTGATCATGCTTGCCAGGTATTCGATCACGGCAGCGCCCTTGTTGACCTGCTCGCGATCCTCCCCCGTAACGATGATGCTGTCGCCTCCGTCGTCGGTGGCGCGGTTGCGCACCTGCACGCCAAAGGTCTGCTCCACGGCACGCACGTTGGTATCGTAGCTGCCGAAAATGGCTGCAGTATCCTCCGAAGAGGCTACCTTGATAATTCTCTGTTCCATATTTTAATCCTTATTGTGATTTTTCAAATTGATTTCAAATTCCTGCACCGCGGTAATGTCGGTCACGCAGGTCACGGTGGCATACAGTGTCACGCAATCCTCTCCTATCTCGGTACGGATGCGCTTGCCCAGCAGCTCGCCGTCCGCAAGTGACGCGGCGATCTGCTTTGAGAGCTCCTTGTATGCAAGTGTCAGCGCCTGCTCGGGATCGCGCTGCTCGCGCACGTACATATAGGGCAAATACCGCTCGGTCTGCACGTACAAGGGCAGCTCCACACCCGGCCAAGGGCTACAGTTCTCCACAATATCTATTTTATCACAAACTGTACCCCAATTTCCAGTACTTTGGAAAACTTTTATGGGAAAAGCGAAAAAAATTAACGATTTTTTCTCCAAAATCTCGCCTGTATACTCCTTTTTCTCGTACGCATAGGGAATTTTGATCTCAAACTCCAGCACCGTCCGTGCAAGCACCTTGCCAGACGCCCTTGTAAAGCGGAATCCCGTGGCAAGGCTGTCGTACGCTCCCGCAATCAAAATCTCCCCTTGCTTGACCTGCTCCCCGGCAGATACCAGCACGTTGCCGCGGTAAAGCTCCACCGCCACGATCTCTCCGCTGCGCGCAGCAACCACGTGCGCAGGGCGCAGCACGGGCTTAGGCTCGGGCAGCTTTTGCTCCACGATCTCCACGGTGGCCACGTTGCCACGGATATTGACCGACATCCACGCCACGCGATCCGAGGCAATCATAACGCGGTTTTCCAGCTGATCGGTATTGACCGAAGGAATATAGGTGCCAAGGCCAAAGCCCTGCTCGGCAAGCATTTGTCTGACCTCTGCCGCCGTCAGCGTTTGGTTGCCCACTACGCGGATATCAAAGATGAAGCATTCGGAGGCCAAAATGATGCATAGCGCGCAAACAGCACCCACCAAAAGCCCCGGACGACGCAAAAGTCGCCCAAGCAAGTGCGGCAAACCGCCCCGCTTTTGCACGGCGTACGACAAGCCCGTGCGCTGCAGCCACTCGCACAGCCGCCTTGCATACAAGCTGTGTACGCAAAGGCGCAAGCACTCAGCGTCACTTCCACCGTCCAGATATACGATCCCCGAGTGCATGCAAAGATTGAGCACGTCCTCGGCGTGCTTTCGCGGAATCTCCAGCACCGCGTAGCCAAGCAGATAGTAAGCAAGATTCATGCCGTCGCCTCCTCAAAGGACACCGAGAGGATTTCCCCGCCCACGCCAAGCGCACCCGAGATAAACGAGGTGCACCAAAGCCGCCGCCCGCACACGCGAAGCCGTACCTTACCCAGATCCAGCAGCATTTCCTGCTCGCTGTATTTCAAAATCTTGCGGCAGCCCTCCAAAAGCAATCGGTTCTGCCCTCGGATCTCTATGCGAATGCCGCTGACAAGATCGGGTGAAATATCAAATTTTTTCTCCAACCATTCCACGGCACTCATCTTGTCCCCTTTTTTGCGTCTGTGCATATTTTCCCCCAACGTCGCTATATTGTAATACGCTTTATTATATGAAATCTTCGGAGGGTGTATGAACAACGTAAAACGCCTCCCGCGCATCAGCGCGGGAGGGCTTGGCTTTTCGATTCTGGGTACGGGATGCATTCTGCTTTTGCTGTTTTGCGCGGACAGCGCGGTGGAATCGGTCAGGGAGGGCTTACTGCTTTGCGGACAGACCGTCATCCCCGCGCTCTTTCCCTTTATGGTGGCCTCCGAGCTGCTGGTTGGCTGCGGCGGTGCGGCGGCACTGGGGCAAAAGCTTGCCCGCCCCATGCAAAAGCTGCTGGGCGTACCCGGTGCAGCCGCCTGCCCCATTTTACTGGGTGCACTTTGCGGCTTTCCCACGGGAGCGCGTACCGCAGCGGCACTTTACGACAAGGGCGCGCTGTCGGCACGCCAATGCACTCGCCTTCTGACCTTTATCAACAATCCAAGCTCGGCTTACATGATCAGCGCCGTAGGCGTTTCGCTGCTCGGCAGTCGCAGATTAGGGCTTTTGCTCTATGCAACGTCGCTGTTCGGTGCATTGGCGACTGCACTTGTCACGCGCATCCTTCTTCCCGATGAAAAAGGCGCCGCGGCGTCACCTACACCGCAGCCCGTACGCCTTGGCGCGGACGTGTTTACCTCGGCAGTCACCGGGGCAGCGCAAAGCATGCTGTCCGTGTGTGCCTATGTGCTGTTTTTTTCGGCCATTCTGGGTGCTGTGCAAAGCATTGCCACGCGCCTTTCCCTGCCTGCGCCGCTTGGCGCGCTGCTTTACGGTGCTCTTGAAATGTCGGGGGGGATCGCCCGCGCTGCGCAGTTGGCCAATCGGGAGCAGGCCGTCATGCTCTGTGCCGCACTTTCCTGCTGGTCGGGTGTTTCGGTTTTATGTCAGATCATGACCGTTTGTCACGGCAGAGGCTTTCGCTTTTTGCCCTACGTGCTGGCAAAGCTTGCGCAGGGTTTGCTTGCCGCTGTGCTCTGCTTTCTTGCCCTGCGCTATCTCTTTCCCTTGCTGCCTCCCGAGCATACGCACGCCGCGCTATTGCTGCCGGCCGGTACGTCCGAGCTGCTGACGCACGCCGTCAACGCCTGCTTCCTTCTTTCCTGTACGGCACTTGCCTGCCATCCGCCCCAAAAAGCATTTCACCGCCAATCCATCGCCGACATATATTGACAATGAGGCCGTTTGCCTCAACGAAAGGCGGTCACGATATGAAAAACACGGATCTCTACCGACAGCAAAATACACGGCCGGACAAAGGATATACGGATGCGCTGATCGGCTCTGCCACGTATGCCGCCCGAGCGCGTGACGCGCTGGCAGACGCCGCTATCCGCGTGCAGATCATCAAGCAAAGCTCGCGCGCACTTGGCTGCGTTTATGGAATCAGGTTTTCCGCAGCGCAAAGGGCCAACGTGGCTTACGTGCTGCAGCGTGCGGACATTGTCGTGCGCGAATACGTGGAGAGTACCCCATGAGCGCGCCGATCTATCTGGATCATGCCGCCACCTCGTGGCCCAAGCCCACTGCCGTACACCGCGCCGTGTACGATTGCATGACGCGCGCGGGAGGCAACCCCGGACACGGCTCACATGCTCTTTCCGACGCGGCCGCGCAGATCGTTTACGATTGCAGATGCGCCCTGGCCGAGACTTTTGGTGCAAAGCCCGAGCGCGTTATCTTTACGGGCGGCGCCACGCACGCCATCAATCTTGCCTTGCACGGTGCGCTGCGTCAGGGCGACCACGTGCTTTGCTCGGATATGGAGCACAACGCGGTCTACCGTCCGCTCTTTGCGCTGCGAGAGCGCGGCGTCATTGAGTTTGACACCATCCTCTCCCCTGCATCCGATCCACGGGCGGGCACGGCACGCATCATCACCGATGCGGCTGCCAAAAGAAAGCCGAACACGCGCATGCTGGTCTGCTCGCACGTGTCCAATATCGTCTCATCGGTCATGCCGCTCGCAGCGCTCGGTGCGTTTTGCAAGAGGCACAGCATGCTGTTTTGCGTGGACGCGGCGCAATCTGCGGGACATTTGCCCATCGATATGCGCCAGATGCAGATCGATATGCTGTGCATCCCCGGACACAAGGGGCTTTACGGCCCTCAGGGCTGCGGTGCGCTGATTTTGGGCGAAGGCGTGGAGCTGACGCCGCTTTTGCAGGGCGGTAACGGTGTGCTCTCGCTTTCGGGAGCAATGCCGGAACTGCCACCCGAACGATACGAAACCGGTACGCTGCCCACTCCCGCCATCGCGGGACTGCTGGCAGGATTGTGCGAGGTCAACGCACGCGGCATTCAGACGATCGCCGCGCAGGACAGACACCTGTACGACCGCGCTCGCGCCATGCTTTCCCACTTTGAGGGCATACGCGTCTTTGCCCCGCATTGTCGCGGTCCGGTGCTGCTTTTCGCGCACGATCGCATTCCCGCTGACGCGCTTGGCGCAGAGCTGGATCGGCACGGCATCTGCGTGCGATCGGGCTTTCATTGCGCCGCGCTCGGACACGGCACGCTGGGCACGCCCGACACGGGCGCTGTTCGCCTGAGCTTTGGCATGGATACCACCTCATCCGACCTGGACGCGCTGTATAGCGCACTCAAGCATATTTTGCTGTAAAAGATAAGAGCGGCACCGCAATCGCGGTGCCGCTTGTGTATTATTTACTTTTTGGAATAAAGAATTGCATGAGTGAAGATTGATCCGACATTCTGACGTAAATGTAGCAGTTCTTTTTGCTGACGTCCGTAAACGAAACACGCGCATCCCATTCCTGCATCGTTCCCGCATAAGTATATACGTAAATATTCTCAAGCGCGTCGGGGGATTCAAAGGTTTCCAAAGTCATGGGCAGATGAATGGTAAACACCTGCATATTCTCTATGATCATACCGTCAAAGCAATCCTTTTGCAGGGTAGTCACGCCCTCGGGAATATACAGGTGGATGCCTTCTCTGACACCGCCCTCTCCGAGCTTCAGCTCGCAGCCCATAAACGCATAGCTGCCAATGGTCTTGATGCCCGCTTGCTCCGGTACGCGACCTTCTCCAAGGCAACGCAAAAGCGTGCCCGTAGCAGTATCCACAAGGCAGTCATCAATCATTTTGAAGGTGGAATGGCTCTCATCCACCGTCACACTTTGCAGCTTGTCAAGGGATTGCCACATATCCGAGCCTATCGTGGTCACAGTTTTGGGCAGAGAGAGCTGCTCAGCCTGCTCTAAAGCCGACACGCGGCACATGACTAAGCAAAGCTCGGCCTGCTCTGCGCTTCCGCTCTGCTTGGCCAGGGATAAAATTTCCGCATTGTTCTGCTCATACTGCGCCTGGTCCCAGCCGCAATACGTATTCAACATTTCATAAATCTTCTCCAGCTCGGATTGCAATACGCCGGACGGGGCAAACACATATATATCCGAATAAGCCAGGATGGGATACTGAGCAAGCAATGATTGCGTTTTCTCCTCGCTCTTCCCCTCTAAGGTGAGATCAAAGAAATAAGATGAAAATTTCATCAAAGAAAAATCGTCCATCCCATTTTCTTGGGCCTTGGCATACAACGCCTCATACGTGGCGGGAGTCAGCGCAAAGGGGAAATTCTCCCGACCTGTCAGATCATACGAGCCGTGTGCTGCACAGTCAAGATCAATTGCGGTTACCGTATCCCCGGCAGGAGAGCTTTCAGGAATCTCCAGCGCAAAGGGCTCGGAGCTTGCGGGATTTGTGGTGATGGCGCGCAACGTACAGGTGCCGTCACCGTTGGAATCAAAATACAGATGATACGGCTTGCCATCCTCAAAGGATTCATGGAATTCCAGACTGTCAAGCAAAGGATCCACCAAAGTCTGCTCGGTTCCGTCTGCCGTATCGCCACCGGGCGCAATGTCGCTGCTTGGTGCGGTGTCATCACTTGGAGCGGTGTCGCCATCACAGCCCACAAAGCTCGTGCACAGCAAGCAAAGCACCAGGCAAAGGGCTAAAAAAGCAAGTTTCGTTTTCATCAGTGTCTCTCCTTTGTTGTTTTTCTATATTTTAACACGGATTCTCCCGATTGTCAAGAAAAGCCTGTCACCAATATAGACGGAGACTCTGCGCCCCAAGTCCGACACTTGTTTGTGCAAATACAATTATTCGTTCACGGGAAGATAGAAGATTTCGGGAGCATCCATATCTGCCGTTTTCAGCAGAATAAAGGTATCCTCCTTGGTCACACCGGTAAACTTGACGCGCTCGTTCCATTCCTGCAGCGTTCCCGCATAGTCGTATACGCGTTCCTCGTAGATATAGTCAACTGCATCGGGATCCTCGAAAAGCGTCAGGCTTGCGGGCAAATGCACGGTAATGGACGATAAATCCTTCAAAGCCACGCCCGAGAAGCAATACGACTCCAGCGTGGTCACGCCCTCGGGGATATACAGGTCGGCAGAACCAAGCTCGCAGCCGACGAATGCGTAGCTGCCGATGGTCTTGATGCCTGCTCCGTCAAGAATGCGGCCGTCGCTCATGCAACGCACCAGCGTGCCCGTCTCGGTATTGATCAGGCAGCCGTCGATCATGCGGACGCTTGCGTTGTTCTCATCCACTCTCACGCTCTGTAAATTGTTCAGGTCTCTCCACATCGAAGAGCCTACAGAAGTCACGGTTTTGGGAATGCTGATGCCCACGGCGTGCTCGGTGCCCATATAACGCATCAAAGAAAGGCATGCCTCGGCCTGCTCAAGAGATTCGCTGAGCTTGACCAGCTCCAGCACGTTCAGATATGCCGCCGCCAAGGATTCCTCGTTCCATGCGGCATACTCAACAAGATAGCTCTGAATCTTCTGCTGCTCCGCAAGGGATGCGTTCATATCAAATACGTAAATATCGCCAAGCTCGGCAATGGGAAATGCGTCCGCAGCCTCCCGGCGGGCGGGCTCTTCCATATCGGTCAGCGAGATCATGAGATAATACGCCTTGAATTTGTTAAGATCAAACGCTTTCAGGCCGTTTGCCTGCATTTTGGTCCAAAGGGTATCCAGATCCTGCGGTCTGATCACCAAGGGCAGCAGCTGCGTGGAGCCCTCGTTCGGATCCCAACTGCTTCTTGAGCGGATCAGCTGCAGATCCACTTCCACAACCGTATCACCCGCGGGCGAGACCTCGGGGATCTCGATCACAAAGTCCTCGGTGTTCTCGGGGTTTGTGGTCATATACTTGACCGCGCAGGTACCGTCTTTGTTGGAGATATAGTACAGGTGGTAGGGCTTACCGTCCTCAAAGGTATCCTCCAGCTTCAGATCGGCAAAGGGTAAATCTTCTTCAAAGCCCTCCTTAACGTCCTTTGCCATATCGCAGGATGCAAATACACTGCAAAGCAAGATGGCAACAAGCAACAGCGAGATATACCAAGTCAGTTTTTTCATGTTTCTTTCCTCCATGTTTCAAAATTTTCGCGCTTGCGCTTAGCCGAACGGGAGCCGAACCGAATTGCCCGACAAAACCAATTCAGCTCCCATTCGGCTACACCATTAAGGACTCCCAATTTTGGCCAAACGGACACGGATTTTCAAAAAAACGTGTAAACTAATTATGACCGGCACACTTTTGCAAAAAAAGGCCGAATCAACCTGTGTTGATTCAGCCTTGATTTATAAGAGTTGTTTTTGGTGCAAGAACTCGTCCAGCACGTCAGCCGCCAGCGCGACCAGATTGGGGCACGGACGCTTTGCGTAATACTCGGGAGTTCTCTGCTCGGGATCTCCACCCTTGGAGGTCTCTACGCCTGCAAGCAGCTCGCGGCACACGATCGAACCGCCCGACTTTGCCTTAAAGCGATCGGCAAGCTCACGGATATCGGCATATACGCGCTTTTTGCTCTCCATATCGCCCGGCTCGGAGTAGCCGCAGACAAGATCGTAGACCATGAACATGCCGCTGACCGCACCGCAAACCTCGCGCATCCTGCCCATGCCGCCGCCAAAGCCGCTTGACAGCCTGGCCGCCACCGTGCGCTCCAATCCCGTGATATCCTCAAACGCCAGCACCACCGCCTGCGCGCAGGTGTAGCCCTGCATGAAAAGTTCTTTTGCATGATCTCCTCTGGTTCCCATAACTATCCCCCGAAAGCGTATTCTCTTCGCTTGCTTCAAGCATATTGAAAAGTAAGAAAGCAAAAATCCCGAATACGATGCATTCGGGATTTTTGGAGCTGGTAATCAGAATCGAACTGATGACCTCGTCATTACCAATGACGTGCTCTACCGACTGAGCCATACCAGCATTGTGCCGTCTGTTGACGACTTTGATATTATAACAAATCATTTCCGGTTTGTCAATACCTTTTTTCAATTTTTTTCGATTTTTTGAAAATTATTTTTTCTGCTGAAAAAGCCGCATCTTTACCGCTCAAATCAGCCTTCGCAATTCTTAAGAATTATTAAGAATCCTAAATTCAACCCTTATGCCCTTGACTTTTCCCTTCTTCTTTGTTATAATGCCCCGGACGATGAAATTTGACAATTCAGGAGGACATCATGCTCTGGGGCTCTTACGGCATTATACATATCATCACTCTGCTTTTATCCGCCGCAATTATCACAGGCCTTTATTTCATACTCAAAAACCGTTCTCAAAGAACGCAAACCACCGTATTATTCATTCTGTCCTTTGCGGGCATTTCAGCTATCATTTTCAACTTGGTAACATGGAACTCCCCCATTGAGTACCTTCCCTTTCACATGTGCTCGATCACGGCCATGCTTCTTCCCTTTGCGGTCATTACCAAAAATAAGGTGATCAACAATCTTTTGCTGCTTTGGTGCGTGGGCGCGCTGATCGCGCTGTTGCTCAATCAAGCGCAGGCAAATTACGAGATTTGGTCCTGGACCTTTTTCTTCTACTACTTCCCGCACACCTTGGAGGTTGGCATCCCGATCCTCATGTTCGCCTTGGGGCTGACCGAAAAGAAGCTCTACTGCATCCCCACCACGCTTGTGCTGACCGCAGGCATTTACACCTGCGTGCATCTGATCAACGTCTGGCTTAACAATTACGCCGTGGCAAACAATATCGTGGACTGGGCGGGAAACCTGGTCAAGCTCAATTATATGTATTCAATCGACCCCACCAACCCCGTGCTGCAGATGATGTATAACCTCATCCCGCACCCCTATTGGTACATGTACGTGGCAACGCCGTTTATTTTGCTGTACCTCGGCATCGTGTACCTGCCCGAGATTATCAAGGCAATCAAAAGCCGCAAAAAACAGACGGGTGTGTAAAACTGAAAAAGCGAAAAGCAGAAGCCTTATGACTTCTGCTTTTCTTCATGATTCGCCAATCATTCAACACAGCCGTTTGACACCGGTTCCCAAGCAACGCTTCACTTCTGTAAGATTGGCTGTATCCTTTTGGTTTGCCCTTGATTATTTGACAAATCTGTGCTATAATCAAAACCACCGGCCTAATTGATGGCTTTGATTGAAAAAACAACAAGTGTCCCTGTAAACTATGATCAGATATCAAACCATGAGCAAAGGAGCAGAAAAGATGAGCAAAGCAAAACGATCCTTTCAGGATCTGAATTCCGAAGAGAAATTGACCATCATCGATGACTATTTGCACTCTCTTGGGCAGACCGATCATCATGAAATGCTTACAGAAAGAATGGAATGGCTCAGACGGCACATTCCCGCCTATAAAGGCGAGGATAACGCAAACTTCGTTTTTATTTCTTACTCCCACAAAGACTTTAAGCAGGTTTACAGTGATCTGGCGTTTTTCTCTTATAACAACAAAAAAAAGGTGCGCTTTTGGTATGACGAGGGATTACCCGCCGGAGACGACTGGTTTGCCATGGCAAAAAAGCAATTGTGTGATGTGCATTGCGTGGGTGTCATCTTTTATCTGAGCGAAAACCTTTTGCGCAGTCCCGCGGTGTTGCAGGAGATCGAGATGGTCAAATCTCTCAACAAATCTTATTTCACCATTTCGTTGGAGACTAACAAGTTTTGCGCAGAGGATTATCTGGATCCTGTCAAGGATACAGCCCTTTTGGAAAAGGTTGCCCCTGTTTTTCCGCGCAACGATACGGCAGTAGTTTTTGGTCTCGATGCTGCCGAGCTGTTCCCCAAAACCGGTTCTCAAAGCGCGAATATGGACGTATACGACGACACCTATGAAAACGTCCTTTATCGTATTGATAAAATTGATCAGGCTTTTAGCGTGGTGGAAAAAATTTACTCGGACTTTGTTTTTGAGCAAACAACGGACGGTTTATGCTTATCTGAATACCGAGGAAATGATTCCGTAGTACATCTACCCGCACGCATAGGCAAACACCCCTTGGTAGAAATTAAAGCACGCTTTGACGGTGTGAAAGAACTGTACGTTCCTGCAACGGTGATCAGAATTCTACCTGCGGAAATCACCGAAGAGGATGAATACTTTGATGAAACAGACCCAAACTTGCAATCTTTAAAAGAAGAATACTTGAAAAAAATCGGGGACTCTCACCCCCTCGGTGCGCCATTCGGCCCTGCCCTCAATCTGACCAATGTTTTCATCAACCCATCGAATCCTGTTTTTTACGACGTAGACGGTGTTCTATACAAAAAAGATAAAAAATTGGTCCGCTTCCCGGCAAAACACGCATGGGATGAAAAATATGTACAAAGCATCAAAACAATCGGACTTGGCGCATTTTTAGCTTATGACAACAAAACAACCACCGTGAATCTGTCTGAAACGGTTGAGAGTATTGAAGCCTATGCTTTTGCTTACGCGAACGTTTGTTGTATTGTTGCAGACCATGTCAAAGAAATCGGAGAGAGTGCATTTGCTCATTGTTCGTTTTCCGACAGTTCGTTTACACTGACGCTGCCAAGCACTTTAGAAAGGGTTGAAGAATTTGCGTTCAGAGATCTTGGCGTTACCGTACTCTCTTTGGCAAACAGTAGCCTGACAGAGCTTCCTCGAGGTATTTGCTTTGCATGCAGAGCGGAAAGCATAATTCTTCCCGATTCCATTATGCTCATTCCCCAAGGGGCCTTTGCTCTTTGCCCCGAGCTGGAAGAAATCAAGCTTCCCAAGGAGCTTTCGGATATTGAACAATTTGCATTTTCGGCATGCCGAAAACTCTACAGCATAAAGCTTCCTCGCTCAATTCACTACCTCTCTCCTCTGGCATTTGATACCGATCACATCCTGAAATACATCTTCTACGCCGGAAATTCAAAGGATTATTACTATCTCCGCCGAGGAAATGAGATTGAAAAAGCCGAATATCTGCCTTTGATGATCACAAAAGATCAATGGTTTGCCTGCTTTAAGGCATACGCCAGCATCAAAGCAAGAAAACGCGCTCTAAAGCAATTGATTAAGTTGAATGCGCCAAGCAAAAACCGAAACGGCCATGGCAAACGCAAAGGCCTTGCGCAAATCCTGACTCTGCCCAGTATTCTTACATTTTTGGTTTGCTTCATTTTGATGTTTATTGCAGACTACCGAAGACTGATACTTGAAGCACCCGTAGACTGGTTGTACTGGCTGTTAAATATTGTTGCCTTTCTTGGCACCTATTCGGGCAGCCGACCGATCTATTGGTCAAGCATTGTAGGAAAGCACAAAAAGAATGAGAAAAAGAAGAAAAAAGCCCAATCGGATTATTTTGATGCCTGGTTGAGCGTTGCCGCGATTGGAGTATTCTGCTTTGCCATGTTGGCTCTTGCAGTCACCACAATCATGGCAGGCGCCTTTGAGCTTTCTCTTTTCCACGATGTGTTCCATCTGAAATAAATACACCTTCAAAAATACCGAGCGCAGTACGTGTTCGGTATTTTTCTCTTGATTATTCAGGTCATCTGTGCTATAATGTGGAATGTAATATTATGCAATCGAGGACTTTATGAAACTGATTTGGAGATATTTACGAAAATACAAGCTCGAATGCGTTGTAGCGCCCTTGTTCAAGCTGCTTGAGGCCTGCTTTGACCTTTGCGTACCCTTGGTTGTGGCAAGCATTGTGGACGGCGGCATTGAAGCCGGTGACGTGGGCTACATCTGGCGCATGTTCGGGCTTTTGGTGCTGATCTCGGTGGTCGGCCTTTCCTGCACGCTGGTCGCGCAATTCTTTGCCGCGCGTGCTGCGGTTGGCAGCGCAGCCTCGCTGCGCCACGACCTGTTTGCGCACCTGCAGGGCTTTTCGCACGAGCAGACCGACTCGCTGGGCGTCTCGGCAATGATCACACGCATGACCAGCGATACAAATCAGATTCAGACCGGCATCAACCTGACGCTGCGTCTGCTTCTGCGCTCTCCCGTCATCGTATTTGGTGCCATGATCATGGCATTTTTGGTCAAGCCCGATCTTGCCTGGATCTTCGTGGCGGTCATTCCGCTGCTCTCGGTCGTGGTTTTCACGGTCATTTTGGCAGGCATTCCACTCTACAAGCGCATTCAGAGCCGACTTGACGGCGTGACCGCCAAGACGCGCGAAACGCTGCGTGGCGTGCGCGTGGTGCGTGCGTTTGGGCTGCAGGAGCGCGAGGTGGAGCAATTCAAGGACGTCAACTATGCGCAGACCGCGCTGCAGAACTTTACGGGCAGAATCACCGCGCTGATGAATCCGCTGACCTTTATTCTGGTCAACGGCGGCATTGTGGCGCTGGTGTGGTTTGGCTCGCGTCAATTCGGACTGCCCGAGGGCGTGACGCAGGGCGAGCTGATCGCGCTGGTCAGCTATATGTCGCAGATCTTGGTCGAGCTTGTCAAGCTGGCCAACACCATCATTACCGTGACCAAGGCGGTTGCCTGCGGCGATCGTATTCAATCGGTCATGGACGTGCCCGCGGGCATGCCTTGCGTAACCCCCGCGTCCAACAAGCAGGACGGCAGCAGCATTTGCTTTGAGAACGTGACGCTGACCTATCACGGTGCAGGCGCACCCACGCTGCAAAACGTGACCTTCTCGGTTGACCCCGGAGCTACTGTGGGCATCATCGGTGGTACCGGCTCCGGAAAATCCTCGCTGGTAGGTCTGATTCCCCGCTTTTACGATGCCACCGAGGGCAGCGTTTACGTTGACGGCAAGGACGTCAAGGGCTATGATCCCGAAGCTTTGCGTAACACGGTGGTCACCGTGCCGCAAAAGGCGGTGCTTGTCAGCGGAACCATTCGCTCCAATCTGCTTTGGGGCAACGAAAATGCCACCGACGAGCAGCTTTGGCAGGCGCTTGAAGCAGCACAGGCCAAGGAATTCGTAGAGCAAAAGCCCGAAGGGCTGGACGCACCCGTTTCGCAAAACGGCACCAACTTCTCGGGCGGTCAGCGTCAGCGATTGACCATCGCCCGCGCGTTGGTTGCAAAATCCCCCGTGCTGATCCTGGACGACAGCGCAAGTGCTCTGGACTTTGCCACCGATGCGGCTCTGCGCCGCGCGCTGAGATCGCTTGACCACAAACCCACCACCTTTATCGTCTCGCAGCGCACCTCATCGATCGCACATGCCGATCTGATCTTAGTGCTGGACGACGGCTGCGTGGTTGGTCAAGGCACGCACGACGAGCTGCTGGATTCCTGCGCGGTCTACCGCGAGATCTATGATTCTCAATTCAAAGGAGGACAGGGCGCATGAAAACCAAAACCATCCTCCGCGTACTCAGATACTTAAAGCATTACAGATTGCTGCTCGCCCTTTCCCTGCTCTTTGCGGCCGTTTCGGTTGCTTTGACGCTTTCCATCCCCGTACTGACGGGTGACGCCATTGACCTGCTTGCAGGTGAGCAGACCTTTGCCGAGCGCGCCGTATTCGGCCTGCTTGCAAAAATCACCTCTCCCATGGGCATCACGCACGAGCAGCTGAACTCCATTCCCGCCATTCTGATTCTGATCTGCATGGCCATCGGCATCACAGCCCTGCTCCAATGGCTGATGAACGTTTGCAACAACCGCATCGCGTTCGGCATCGTGCGCAGACTGCGTCAGGACGCCTTTGAGCGCATTCAGACGCTGCCGCTTTCCTATCTTGACGCACATCCCGTGGGCGACACGGTCAGCCGCGTCATCTCGGATGCGGACGCTGTAACTGACGGACTTCTCTTGGGCTTTTCCCAGTTCTTCACGGGGCTTCTGACCATTCTCGGAACGCTTCTGATCATGTTCTCGGTGCACCCCGGCATTGCGCTGGTGGTGGTGCTGGTCACGCCGCTCTCTTTGTTCGTGGCTGCGTTTATTACCAAGAAAACGCATACGTATTTTAAAAATCAATCCATAACGCGTGCCGAGCAGACCGCCATTGTGGACGAAATGATCGGCAATCACAAGCTGGTCACCGCCTTCAACCGCGGCGACGAGGCCGTGGCTGATTTTGACCGCGTCAACGACCGCCTTGCCAAAATTTCGCTCAAGGCCACCTTCTTCTCTTCCCTGACCAACCCCTCCACCCGATTTGTCAACAATCTTGTGTACGCGGGCGTGGTGCTGGTGGGTGCTTTGATGGCAATCACCACGGGCGGTGCGGCCATCAGTATCGGTCAGCTTTCCTGCTTCCTTTCCTATGCCAATCAGTACACCAAGCCCTTTAACGAGATTTCGGGCGTGATCACAGAGCTGCAAAACGCGCTGACCTGCGCGGGCAGGCTGTTTGAGCTGATTGACGAGCAGCCCGAAACGCCCGACGCCCCCGACGCGCTGGTGCTTGATCAGGCGCGCGGTGAGGTTGCATTTGAATCGGTCAGCTTTTCCTACGTGCCCGAGCGCCTCCTGATCAAAGACCTTTCCCTGCAGATTCAGGACGGTATGCGCGTGGCCATCGTCGGCCCCACGGGCTGCGGCAAAACCACGCTGATCAACCTGCTCATGCGCTTCTACGACACGACGGAGGGTGATATTTTGGTGGACGGCACGCCAACGCGCCAAATTACCCGCAACAGTCTGCGACAGAACATCGGTATGGTGCTGCAGGACACGCACTTGGCACACGACACGGTGCGCGCCAATATTGCACTTGGCCACCCCGATGCAACCGACGAGCAGATCGTGGCCGCAGCCAAGGCCTGCCATGCGCATTCGTTTATCAAGCGTTTGCCCAAGGGATACGACACAGTCATCGGCGGCGACAACGACACGCTCTCGCAGGGCCAGCGCCAGCTGCTTTGCATTGCGCGCGTTATGCTGCACCTGCCTCCTATGCTGATTCTGGACGAGGCGACCTCGTCGATCGACACGCGTACCGAGCAAAAGATCCAGAGTGCGTTTGCGCAGATGATGAAGGGGCGCACCTCGTTTATCGTGGCGCACCGCCTTTCCACCATCAAGCAATGCGACCTGATCCTTGTCATGCAGGACGGTGACATCGTCGAGCGCGGCACGCACGATTCCCTGCTCGCCGCGGACGGCCTTTACGCAAAGCTGTACCATAGCCAGTTTGAGGAATAAAAAAGCAGCCCGATAGGGCTGCGGAATTAGCGAAAAAAACGAAAGCAGAAGTCTTTGATGAAGGCTTCTGCTTTCGGTATTTATGATGCGCAACCCCGCCCGTGTCATCCTGAGCGAAGCAAACAATTGAGTATTGTTTGCGAAGTCGAACCCGACCCAAGGGAGGGCGCGCGCAGCGCGGGATTTACGGGCGCAACGTACCCACCCTCGTAAATCCTCA
>JAZNYL010000041.1:0-21883 GCA_045594445.1 Eubacteriales bacterium | reverse complement strand
ATATTGTAAACATGGCGGCATCATCCATTGCAACGGTTATGTTCCCGGATACAATCCCGATGATTGCGCCTTGCCGATTGACTTCACCTCCACGCCTTTGTATCTGGACTCCAAAACCTTCATCGTATCGCCCTTATAGAGTGTCATTGCCGTATTGAGGATATTCATATCCCACCCCTACGATGTTTTCACCACCATTTTACCATAAAATTTGCCGCCGTGCAAGACGTACGGCAAAAATTCTTGCCAAGCGCGGTGGGGTGTGGTATAATAAAGAAAAATGCTACGGAGGCCCTTATGATATACAACAAGCTGGTTCGCGACCGCATTCCCGAGATCATCCGCGCCAAGGGCGGAGAATGCCAAACGCGCATCCTTTCGGACGAAGAATACAAAGACGCACTTGACAAAAAGCTGGGCGAGGAGCTGGCGGAATACCTGGATTCGCACAATCCCGAGGAGCTGGCAGACCTGCTCGAGGTCATTTACGCCTGCGCCGCCCTGCAAGACCTCTGCCCTGCCGACCTTGAGCGCATCCGCGCCGACAAGGCCGACAAACGCGGCGGGTTTGCGGATAAGATTTTATTGATTGAGAGTTGAAAACAAACCAATCACTTTATTGTAGGGGAGGATATTATCCTCCCGCACGCAATAAACACAGATAGGCGCTTGGGGTATCCACCCAAAAACCGTTTTCGGGCGGGAGGATGAATTTGCTTGCAAATATTCCTCCCCTACACAGACAACCGAAAAATTCACCGTAGGGGAGGGGCTTGCTCCTCCTTGATCAGCCCAAATTACATATTAGGTATGTGGAACTTCAGAAGAGTTCTTTTCCCCAACAAGGAGGAGCAAGCCCTCCCCTACGGCACGATGGAATAGGAATTATCATTGCTTTGCATCTATGCGGGCGAATCGTGATTCGCCCCTACGATGAACAAAAATATTCCAAAAATTTTCCCAACCCTACCTCACCTTTTTCATTTTCCCCGACTATCAGGACGAAAGCATTGATCAAAGCTTTGGAGAAAGATATGAAAAAACATGAATTGCTGAATATGATCGACGAAGCGTTGCTGGACAAGCTGTACGGCTACTGCTATCCGCGTACCCGCGACAGCTACGCTGCGCAGGAACTTTGCTCGGATATCGTATACGCCTTGGTTAAGGCAGCGAATACAGACGGCGAGATCGACCAGCCCTACGCCTTTATCTGGCGTGTGGCGCGCAACGTGTACGCCGACTACTGCCAGAAGCGCAGCGAGTCCGATGCATACGGCTTTGTAGGCGACCCCGACGACGCGATTGCAAGCGTTGCCTCGGACGATGCGGATGCGGGCGACGCGCTTATGGAGCTTTTGCCCGACGTCTACCGTCGCATTGCCTATCTGACCCGCGCTTACCGCGAGGTTATGATCGCCTTTTACTTGGACGGCAAGCCGATTGCAGAGATTGCCACCGAGCAAGGCGTGCGCGAGGACACCATCCGCCAGCGACTCTATTCGGCAAGAAAGAAACTGAAAGAAGAGGTAGAAACTATGACACAAACGAATAAACCCGTAGCACTTAACCATATCGACTACTATATCGTTGGCACAGGCAATCCGTGGTGGGGCGATCCTCGCGAAGGCTTTTATGACCGTGACCTTTCCCAGCACGTACTGCACCTTTGCCATCGCGCTCCTAAGACCGCATCTGAGATTGCAGCAGAGCTGCACGTCCCCACGCTTTACATCGAGCAGGAGCTGGAGATCCTCGCCCGCGGCAGAAACGGAGAATACGGACTTCTTCGCCGCTTGGACAATGGCAGATATGCTATCAACTTCGTGCTGTTGGAAAAGCAGACAATCGAAAAGGCCATTGCTCTTTATGAAGCACAGCTGCCCATGGTTGCCGACGTTATTGCCAAGTTCATCGAGCAGCACAAGGACGAATATCTCGCATTCCCTTACCTGAACAAAGAGGTAGATCTCAATCTCGTCCTCTGGCAGCAGATCTACTGGATGAGCAATGCGCTTGAAGAGCAGGTCACAGGTATTTTGGAAACCAAGTATTTTGCCGACACCGTCACGCCTGATCGCCCCTTCACCGTATATGGCTTTGAAAGCATCGGCAGACACTTCGGCTGCGGCATGGACGGTACTGCCGCACAAGAGATTTGCGGCTACAGCAACGTCCACATGACCAACATTTACATCTCGCGCATTCAGAAGCATTTCCACTGCGGCCACAACATTTCGCAGGATCCCATGCTGCTTATGACCATTCGCGCCATCATTGGTTTGGCAGTGGACACCCTTAGCGAAGACGAAAAGGAGATCGCAGCAAAGGCTATCGAGCAAGGACTGCTGGTGCGCAAGGGTAACACTCTTTACACAAAGATTCTGGTCCATGACAAAAAGGACGACAGCCGCCTTTACAGTGTAACCACCAAACTGGAAAACGGCTACTTTGACGAGACTGCCGAGTCGATTGCCAAGGAAATCGCAGCTTTGATCAAGGACTCTCTGCCCGACTACCTGATCGGCGAGTGGCGTTATGCCAACCGCCTGGCAGGCCTGCCCATGGTGGATGCATTGGTTGAGGCACTGATTGAGCGCGGCATGCTCACCCCGCCCGCAGACGGCATTGGTGCCGAGGGCTGCTGGATGGAAGTGGAAAAGTAAATCAAGCACACATAAACACCGATAGCCCCGCAAGCAAACGCTTGCGGGGCTTTCTTTTAATCATAGTCATTTGTCGTAGGGCGGGGGCTTGCTCCCGCATCCTTTTTTACGGCGGGACATAAAGCCCCGCCCTACAGGTTGCATGTATTATTACATTCCAATCAACTCGGAAAGTTCCCTCTTCCCTGTTTCCATACCCGCATAAAAGCGGTCGTAGAAGGTATCGGCATCCTCTCCCGTGGGCGAGGAACGCAGCATGCACGCATGCTTTTGTACGAGCGGGATGCAGCAGCCGTCGCCAAACAGCAAATGCTCCAGCATGACCACACCCACCAGCTTGAGCGTAGCCTCCAGCTTGGAAGAGAAATCCCTATCCTGCGCGGTGGCGATGGCAAACCCGTCGGGATGGTTGTGGGCAACGATGACAGCAGAGGCGCGCTTATACATGGCACGCTGCGCAATGGCACTTGCAATCGGATATGCCTCGTTGACCGTGCCATCACAGGCCACGTAAAAATCAATCATACGCATGCCGTTGTCAAGCGCCATGACGTACACGCGCTCAACGCCCACGCCCACGTAGTAAGGTTCAACAAATTCGCGTACCTTTTGGCAGGTATCAAACCGCTTTGTCTCGGGCCTTTGCTCGATTGCAGCACGGCGGAGCAAAGCTCCCATCAGGCCGAGCAGCATCGCACTCTTTTCCCCAACGCCCTCGGTCAGACCCAGCGCGTTGATATCCGCGCTCATAATGCCGATCAAGCCGCGATTTTCTTCCAGCAGTCTGTGTGCTACGTCATTGGTATCGCTTCTCGGAATCGAATAATACAGCAGCATTTCCAAAAGCTCGTGCGTGGCAAAGCCGTCGGGGCCCTCCTGCATATAGCGTTGGCGCATGCGCTCTCTGTGGTTTTTGTGAAAATTCTCGCTCATATCTTTTCCTCCGATAAACAGATGATCACTATTATAACAGAAATTTACCAATAATGCAATACCCCCTCTCTTTTCCGCTGCCTTGACATTTTTGGGGGATTGTTATATAATGAATACAATAAAAACGGCAAAGGAGACGACCCATGACAAAGATTTTATTGGTGGAGGACGACAAGACCATTGTGGCTACACTGACCGAATTTCTCTCCCGTGAGGGGTTTGCGGTCAAGAGCGCCAACGGTCAGAGCGCAGCCCTTGCCCTTTTGGACGGCGAGGCCTTTGATCTTGCCTTGCTGGATATCTCTCTTGCCGACGGCAACGGCTTTTCGCTCTGCTCGGCCATCAAGGCCAACTGGAAACTGCCCGTGATCTTTCTGACCGCCTCAGGTGACGAATATAGTACCGTAGCAGGCTTTGACCTGGGTGCTGACGACTATATCCCCAAGCCCTTCCGTCCGCGCGAGCTGGTCTCGCGCATCAAAAACGTATTGCGCCGCACAGGCGGAGCTGCGGGCAACATTGTCACCATTGGCAACGTGCAGGTGGACACATTCAAGGGCGTTGCCACCAAGGACGGGCAGGATCTTTTTCTCTCGGCGCTGGAATACCGCTTGCTTTTGGTCTTTCTCAATCATCGCGGTGCGGTGCTGACCCGCACGCAGCTGCTGGAGTCGATCTGGGATATTGCGGGCGAATTTGTCAACGACAACACGCTGACCGTTTATATCAAGCGTCTGCGCGAGAAGATCGAGGACGACCCACAGAATCCCACCATCATTCTGACCGTACGCGGTCTTGGCTATAAGGTTGTGTAGCGTGAAAGTTCACGTGATATTCCTTTATACGCAACCATTCACGCATAAACTTCACCTAAAAATGGGTCCCAACCCATTTTTGGAGCAAAGCTCCACGGTGAAGTTTCCATCACTATTTGAGCCGCCAAAGGCGGCATGGAGATTGATATGAAGCTGCTCAGAAATCCCGAAATCAGACAACTTTTGATCATCCTTGGCGTCATTTGCGCCTGCGCCACCGTGGGTGCATTTATCTGGAACGTATGGTTTGGCATCTTTACGCTGGTGCTCTGCCTTTTGCTGATCACGGTCTTTTTCATCTTTACCCACAATCGCTACAAGCGTCTGACTGCGCTTTCCGACACAGTCAACCGCATTCTGCACGGCGACAATTCCCTTTCGTTCGACGGATACGACGAGGGCGAGCTGGGCGTTTTGCAAAGCGAGCTTTACAAAATGACGGTGCGCCTGCGCGAGCAGCAGCAGGCACTTTTGGACGACAAGATCTTTCTTGCCGACTCCATGGCCGATATCTCGCACCAGATCCGCACGCCGCTGACCTCGATCAATCTGATCGTCTCGCTATTGGACGACCCGGAGCTGCCCGTGGAGGCACGCGAGCAGCACATGCGCGAGCTTTACGTGCTGCTTGGCCGCATTGATTGGCTGATCAGCGCGCTGCTCAAAATCTCCAAGCTGGACGCGGGCACAGCTCCCCTTTCTGCGCAAAAAATGCCGCTGCAGGTGTTGATTGACCGCTCGACAGCTCCCGTGCTGGTTCCCATTGAGCTGCGAGGCCAGCAGCTTGACATCTCTGCCGAGGGACATGTCACCTGCGACCTTGCGTGGACGGCAGAGGCGCTTGGCAACATCATCAAAAACTGCATGGAGCACACGCCCGAGGGCGGCAGCATCCGCATAGACGCCAAGGAAACCGCGCTTTATTCCGAGATCGTGGTCACGGACAGCGGATGCGGCATTGACGAGGGGGATCTTCCCCATCTGTTTGAGCGTTTCTATAAAGGAAAGCATTCGTCCGACGCGGGATTTGGCATAGGCCTTGCGCTGGCGCGCACCATCGTCACCGCGCAAAACGGCACGCTCAAGGCACAGAATGCCCCCGAGGGCGGCGCACAGTTTATCATGAGATTTTATAAGGGAACAGTGTAACATGTTCCCTTTTTCAAAGTGACGTTTTTGTAATAAAAAAGTCACCGTCCTGTCACTTGACGCACGTATAATTTGCTCGTACAACAAGAAAAGGAGAAAACACCATGGAAATCTTAAGAGTTGAAAATCTTTGTAAAACGTATGGCACGGGCGATGCCCGCGTAAACGCATTGGACGGCGTTTCCTTCTCCGTAAGCAAGGGCGAATTCGTAGCCATCATCGGCCCCTCTGGCTCGGGCAAATCCACGCTGCTGCATATCCTTGGCGGCGTTGACAAGCCCACGAGCGGCAAGGTATATATGGACGGCAAGGACGTCTACGCGCAAAACGACGAGCAGTTAGCCATCTTCCGTCGCAGACAGGTCGGACTGATCTATCAGTTCTACAACCTGATCCCCGTGCTCAACGTCACCGAGAACATGACCCTGCCCGTACTCATGGACGGACAAAAGGTCAACAAGGAACGCCTGGAGGAGCTATTGACCACGCTCTCGCTCAAGGGTCGCGAAAATCACCTGCCCAACCAGCTCTCGGGCGGTCAACAGCAGCGCGTTTCGATCGGCCGCGCACTCATGAACGCTCCCGCGGTCATGCTGGCAGACGAGCCGACCGGTAACCTGGACTCGCGCAACAGCCGCGAGATCATTGAGCTGCTCAAGCACTCCAATCAGAAATACGGACAGACGCTGATCGTGATTACCCACGATGAAAACATTGCCCTGCAGGCAGACCGCATCATTGCCATCGAGGATGGCAGGATCGTGCGTGACGAGGTGATACGAAAATGAGCATCTTCCAAAAAGTAACGCTGGCCACCTTAAAGAAAAATAAGGTGCGAACGGCCGTGACCATCATCGGTGTGCTGCTTGCCACCGCCATGATCTGCGCCGTGACCACCATCGCGTCCAGCGCGCTGAATTACACCAAGCAAAACTATGAATATATGGACGGCTCCTGGCACGGCAGCGTGCGGGACGCCGACAATGACACGCTTGACAGGCTGCAAGCATCCGACAAGATTGACGAGCTGGTATACGGCCAAGGCATCGGATATGCCGAGACAGACTCAACCAACCCCGATAAGCCTTACCTTTATATCATGGGCGCAAGCGACGGCTTTGCGGACATGATGCCCGTGCATCTGACTGCCGGCAATTACCCCAAAAGCACGGGTGAGCTGCTCTTGCCCGATCATTTGCTTGCAAACGGCGGTGGCGGATATAAGATCGGCGATGCGCTGACGCTTGCGATCGGTGAGCGTGCAGAGATCGGCTCGGGGCTGGGTCAGAACACTCCTTACATGGGTGAGGAGCTCTCCATTCGCGAGACGCGCACCTATACGGTGGTGGGCTTTTACGCCCGTCCGAGCTTTGAGGATCCCACAGCCCCCGGCTATACCGCCATTACCCTGGCAGAGGGCGACGCAAAGGTATGCGACGTTTACTTTACCATGAAAAACGCCAAGGATATTTCGTCCTTTGGCAAGGAGATGGAGCTTGAGGTGGTCAAGAACGCCGACGTGCTGATGTTCTCGGGCGTCTTGGAGAGCAACGCGCTCTTTACCATCGCCTACGGGCTTGCCACCCTGGTCATTGCACTGATCGTACTTGGAGCTGTCGCACTGATCTACAATTCCTTCTCGATCTCGGTATCCGAGAGAACCAAGCAATTCGGTCTGCTCTCCTCGGTGGGCGCGACCCGCCGACAGTTACGGCACATGGTGGTATTTGAGGCGTTGGTCATCAGTGCCGTAGGCATCCCGCTCGGTATTCTTACGGGCGTGGGCGGCATTGGTATCGTGCTTGCGTTGTTTGGGGATAAGTTTACTGCCTTTACAAGCCTGCCCTTGCCCATGCACCTGTCGGTCAGCCCCTGGGGAGTTCTCGCAGCAGCAGCCATCGCGCTGATCACCGTGCTGATCTCGGCATGGATCCCCTCGATCCGCGCCATGCGCGTCTCTGCCGTAGAGGCCATTCGTCAGAATGCAGACATCAAGGCCAAGAAATCCCGCACAAGCAAGCTGACCTACAAGCTGTTCGGTCTTCCCGGCGTGCTGGCAAGCAAGCATGCAAAGCGCAATCGCAAAAAGTACCGTGCAACCGTACTTTCCCTGTTTTTGAGCATCGTGCTGTTTATCTCTGCTTTCGCGCTTTCGGACTATCTGACCAAGACTGCCGAGAACACCTTCACCTCTGCGGGCTACGACATCTCTTACAGCGTCTACCCGACTGCAGACAGTCAGCTTGACGCAGACAGACTGCTCTCGCAGCTCAAAGGTGCGGATGCGATAGAGAAAGCAACCTATACCACCTATTTCAAGCAGGGCACCACACTCCCCTCGGACGTGCTGAACGCCAAGTGGCGCGAGGACGCCGCAGGTGCGGTTTCCTACGTAGATGGACTTGAGCAGGACCAATCGCATACGTTTATCCACTATGCCTTTGTGGAGGACGGGACCTATCTTGCATATCTGGAAAAGCAGGGACTTGATCCGGACGTTTATATGAATGCCGAGCATCCCGTAGCCATTGCACTGGACGGAAACGTAATGTACAACCGCACCGAGGATAAATACGAAACGCTGAATGCACTGAGCCAAAATCCCGGCAAGATCAACGTCACGTTGGTCAACGATTATCAAGGCTACTATTTCGACAGCATCGTACAAGAGAACGGTCAGACCTCTTACAGATACGTCTCCCTGTTCTCGGACGAGGAAATGCTGGTGGACGCAGCGGATGCCGCACAGGACAAAACGCTGACCGTGGGCACCGTGCTTTACGAAAAGCCTTACTTTGTGTACGAGGACACCTATCTTGTGCTGATGTACCCGCACAGCGCACTGCAAACGCTGTTCCCCGCAACCCCCGAGCTCTCGACGACCGATTTTGTGTTTGTATCCGAGAACCACGTAAAGAGCTTTGATTCGCTTGGCAAGATCCTGACCGACAACGGCCTTTCGACCGAAGAGCTTTACGACTACGCCGCTGCCGTGCAGCGCAACCGCGACATCGTGACCATTATCCGCATCTTTGCGTATAGCTTTATCGTGCTGATCTCTCTGATCGCAATCGCCAACGTGTTCAACACCATTACCACGAGCGTACAGCTGCGCCGCAGAGAATTTGCAATGCTCAAATCGGTTGGGATGTCCAAGCGTGACTTTACGCGCATGACCTGCTTTGAGTGCCTCTTATACGGTGCCAAGGCGCTGCTTTGGGGCTTACCCGTATCGGTTCTGGTCACCTTTATCATCTACCTTGTCGTCTCCGAGGGCATGACCATCAGCTTTACCCTTCCCTGGGCCGCTATCGGCATTGCCGTGGCAAGCGTATTCTTGGTGGTGTTCGTGACCATGATGTACGCCATGCATAAGGTGCACAAGGACAATCCCATCGACGCACTCAAAAATGACAACCTGTAACCTTCGGGAAACCGCTCGCAAGAGCGGTTTTCTTGTTTATGCCCCTCCTGCTTTCATGCTCTCCCGTAGGGGAGGATATCATCCTCCCGCACGAAAACGGTTTCTGATCGTATTCCACGAATGCTATTCCTGATTTATCGCGTGCGGGAGGATGATATCCTCCCCTACGACAATCCTTGTCTTGACAAGAAAAGGAAATCCGGATATAATAAAAGCAAGAACCCGAATGGAGGTATGCATATGAAACGTTTGGAACAAAGCATCAGAATCCTTTGTCTTGTACTTGGCCTTTTGCTGTGTCTGCCGCTGCTGGCAGCCTGCGACGGCAATGACGAGCCGGCTGTGAGCACCGATGATACAACACAGGCACCGACCGAGGAGATCACAACCGAAGAAGAATCCGAGGAGGTTACAACCGAGGAGATCACCACGGAAGAAATCACGACCGAAGAGATCACCAAGGAAGAAATCACGACCGAGGAGGTTATCCCCGAGCCCGAGCTGCTGACTTCGCTTTCCTTCTCTGAGATCCCCGCAGACACGGATCTTTCCAAATATTTCATCCAGCCCTATCAGTGTGCCGTTTCCCTGACCCGGACAGAGAGTGACGGACAGGTGTTGGCGCTGACCACCTCGTCGATCTCTGCACCGAACTCCAGCGACCCTTACGTGTATTTCAAGCATGCTCAGCTGGCCAAAGCCTTGGGCTTTGAATCGGTGGATACGCGCGAGTACCCTTACCTTGTGCTGCGCGTGCGCGGTGAAGGATTGACAGGCGGCATTTTCTCGTTCTACGGCTATTCCACCAAGACCCCCTCGGGCACGGGTGTGACAGGCCAGGTGGATTACCGTCTGCAGAGAACCGAGGACTGGCAATACCTTTGGATCGACCTTTCGAAATACGACAAGAATCTTCCTCTGCTCCGCTTTGACATGGAAAACATGGCAGCGGATAATGGTGAGGTATTGTATATCAGTGATATGACCTTCTTTGCAGATAAGGAAGAATCCCTTGCCTACATGCCTCCCAAGACCTATCCCATCACCGAACAGACAGCCGAGAATTACGTAGCCAAGATCATGTCCTTCAACGTACAGGTGGAGAGCGGCTCCAAGGTGCGCGCCGATATCCGCGCCGATATGCTGCGCGATCTGATCGACGAGTACGTGCCCGATTCAATCGGCCTACAGGAGGTCACGCCGCTCTGGGACGGCATGATGAAAAACTTTGTGTTTAACAACAGCTACGCCTGCGTGGGCGAGCAGAGAGCACCCGGCCAAGAGGCCGTGCTCATTTACTACCGCACTGACAAATACGAGCTTGTGGACAGCGGTACCTTCTGGCTGTCCGACACGCCCGATGTACAGGGCTCAAAATTTGAGGCCAGCCAATATATCCGCATCTGCACCTGGGCGCACCTGCGTGACCGCTCCACGGGCACAGAATACGTGCACATCAACACGCACTTGGATAACCTTGGCGGCAGCGACGGCAGATCTCTTCGCAAAAAGCAATTCACTGTCATTCTCAATTTCATGGAGCGCTTTGGGGACATTCCCATGGTGGTCACGGGCGACTTCAATCAGGCAGCCGTCAACTCCGAGCAAAATCAATATTCGGTATACAAGACCATGGTGGGTGTCAAGCCCTACAAAACGCTGGAGGACGGCACCGAGCTGTTCTCTCCCCTCTCCAACGCGCGCTACGAAGCCCCCGATAACATGCCCGAAGGCTTCTGCGCAAGCATGGTGGCCTCGCACGACCCGAATGGCAGCAAGTACAATCCCGCAAAGGAGCCCATTGACTACGTGCTTTATTCCCGCGATTCACTCACAGCCCTTTCTTACAAGCTGCTGCTGTTTGATCGCTGCGGCATGTATCTCTCGGATCACCTGCCCGTGGTATGTGACATCAGATTTACTCCCGCGCAGTAAATTTGAAGTCAGCAAAATGCAGAATGCAAAATTATAATAGAAAAACCGCTCTTTTAGAGCGGTTTTTCTTAATTTGTTCATAAAACGGATTGAAATTACGCTATTTTTCATGCTATAATGAAGGAAATCACACAAAAAAGGATGCAGATATGCAAAACGATAAGGAATTTTTGGGCACGGCCCCCGTGGGCAAGCTGCTCTTCAAGCTGGCGCTGCCTACCGTGGTGGCACAGCTGGTCAATATGCTATATAACATTGTGGACCGCATTTACATCGGCCACATTGAAGGGTATGGCGACCTTGCGCTGACCGGCGTGGGCGTGTGTATGCCGCTGATCATGATCGTCTCGGCCTTTGCCGCACTGGTTGGCTCAGGCGGCGCGCCGCGCGCGTCGATTTCCATGGGGAAAAAGGACTACGAGGGTGCCGAGCGGATCCTGGGCGGCTGCTTTGGCCTGCAGCTGATCATATCCGTTCTGCTGACCGTAGCGCTTCTGATCTGGAACAAGCCCCTGCTGCTTACATTCGGTGCAAGCGAAAACACCATCCAATACGCCACCGAATATATGAGCATTTACGCGATTGGCACCATCTTCGTGCAGCTGACGCTTGGGCTCAACGCCTTTATCTCGGCACAGGGCTTTTCCAAATTCTCCATGCTTTCGGTCGTCATCGGTGCGGCCTGCAACATCGTGCTCGACCCCATTTTCATCTATGGCTTTGACATGGGTGTCAAGGGTGCGGCCATTGCCACCATCCTCTCACAGGCTGCCTCAACGCTCTGGATCATCCTGTTCCTTTGCAGTAAAAAAACGCTCCTGCACCTGCGCCCGAAATACATGCTGCCCGTGCCGCGCGTGGTGCTTCCCTGCATAGCACTCGGCTCTGCCACCTTTATTATGCAGGCAAGCGAGAGCGTGATCTCGGTCTGCTTCAATTCCTCGCTGCTTGACTACGGCGGTGACGTGGCGGTGGGCGCGATGACCATTCTGACAAGCGTCATGCAATTTGCCATGCTGCCCATGCAGGGCGTAGCCCAGGGTGCACAGCCTATCCTTTCCTACAACTTTGGCGCACGGCGCGCCGACCGCGTCAAAAAGACCTACAAGCTCTTGCTTGTGACCTGCCTTTGCTATTCGGTGACCATCTGGACGCTCGTTATGCTGTTCCCGCAGGTATTCGTGGGCATTTTCACAAATAAACCTGAGCTTGCCGCCTTTGCCACAGACGCTTTACGCGTTTATTATGCGGGCATGCTGCTCTTTGGCATTCAGATCGCTTGCCAGATGACCTTTGTTTCTCTTGGCAACGCGCCCTCGTCGGTCATCGTGGCGGTGATGCGTAAATTCGTGCTGCTGCTCCCCTTGATCTACATCGTGCCGCACCTGGTACCGAGCAACCCCACCATGGGTGTCTACCTTGCCGAGCCGATCGCCGACGTGATCGCCGTGACCTTTACCACGATTCTGTTTATCTTCCAGTTTAAAAAGGCCATGAAAAAGATCGAGCAGCCGACGGAGACTTGATTTGACTACGCATGTAAAACAGAAAAGGACGGATTCAAAGGAATCCGTCCTTCTGTTTTTCTTAAAACGTAATAATCAACCCGCCGACCTCGGGGATCTCGTATTCCTTGCCGCCCAAGATCAGCGTACCGCCCGCGCGGGTAGCCGATACGGCGCAGACGTGTGCGTCCATGGCAATATGCACGCTGTGTCCCTCCGGCAGCGGCACGGTGCCTTCGATCTTACGGTACAGTCCGCGATTCGGCTTGACCGCAAAGGTCTCGTAACCGACAGAGGTGGGATAGACACCAAGACAATATCTGCCAAGCAGATAGATCGGTCCGCCGCCCCATGCGTGGCAGAGCGAGCAGCCGTACTTCATGCCGTACATACCGTAATGCTCGATTCCCTTTTGCTCGGGCAGATACTGCTCCCAGATCGAGGTCGCCCCTAAGGCGACCATGCCGCCCCAGTAGGACTCGATCTTTTTCTGCGCGGTCTTGAGTCTGCCCATCATGCACAACGCATTGAGCTCAAAGAACTCGAAATACGGCGTGGTGATCTGATTGACCGCGTCGTTTTCAAGCACGCAGCGCACGATCTTTTGCGCGCGTCTGTGCGAAACAAAGCCGTACATGATGGCAAAGACGTTGGCGTGACGCGTCACGTTCTCGCGCCCCGTGGTATGGCAATCGATAAACGCGCCGCGATCCTCGCGCCAGTAATCCTTCATAATGCGCTTTTGCAGCGCGTTGGCCGCATCCGTATGCGCCTTTCCGTCCTTACCGACCAAAGCGCACAGCTCTGCCATGCACTTGCGGCATTGCCAGAGCAGAATTTGCTCGGCACAAAGCGGCCCTCCCTTGTCCATATCCGACCAGTCGATAAAGATCCAGTCGCCGTCGCGATAGCAAACGTAACCGTTGTCGTCCAGTCTGCCCACGATAAAATCGTAGAGAGATTGCAGACGGTCAAAGTAAATTTCAATAAACTGCTTGTCGCCCGTGGCGAAATAGTATTCGTATGCACCGATGATCAGGTACATGGAATAATCGTTGATGCTGTTGATATGCTGCTCGTAAGGCGGCTTGCCCAAAAGCGCGATAATGGTACGCTTGATGATCTCGGGATCGAAATACAGATATCTGTTGGCCATATACGACTGGTACGCGTCGCCCGACCAGCACCAGCGGTCGCGCTTGATGCCATCCAGGAAAAACTCACGCGAATTGAGATGTAAGGTGTAAGCACAGATCTCCCAGATCTTGTTGACGTTTTTGCGATTGCACGCAAAGGTTGCCACGTCGGCAATCGGCAGATACTCGTAATCCGCCCAAACCTTCAGATGCTTGCCGCCCTGCACGCAAACATAGCGGAACGCGCGGCCGCTCAGGCGGTAGCTGCTCTTGCCGCTCACGGTCTCTCTGATCAAAGCCTCGGCATGATCCAGCGCCTCGTCGCGCGATTCCCCATAGGTTACGCAAAGCTGCTCGTTCTCGTCCGCGCCCTCAATGCACAGGTATGCAAAGGTCTCGCGGCCGAAATCGTACAAGGTTCCCTGCTCGGTCTTGGACACCTTGACGGGATCAAGACGCTCATAGGAGAAGCGGAACACCTCGGGATTATCCTCGGGCGAGGTATAGGCAGGCGTGCAGCCGACAGACACGCGATGCGTCACGATCATGTGATCGGCGATCCAAGTCTCGTCGGTTTTGAGATACTTGCTGTCCACGTACAGACAAGGAAGTCCCTCGGTTGCCAGCGTGACCACCATGATATTGTGGTTCCCTGCACCGATCTTCAAATCGGTATTGACCGGCAGACGGTCGTTGTCCACCATAACGTACGCCTTGGCACGCGTGACAAAACGCACTACGTCTTCCTCGTCCGCGTAGTAGCTCTTGAAAAAGCGCACGTTGGGATAAGGCGGAGAAAGCTTCCAGAACGTGGGATATTCGCAGCCGAATTCCTCGCGGCGCGCGTGCAGCAGCATGCTGTGATACAATTCAAAATCACCGTGATACCAGATCCATTTTG
This sequence comes from Eubacteriales bacterium, assembly GCA_045594445.1. GTDB lineage: Bacteria > Bacillota > Clostridia > Oscillospirales > CAG-272 > SVQP01. Next base: position 7,419 of record JAZNYL010000041.1, on the reverse strand, counting down.
CTTGACTCATATAAGCCTCCCGTGGTATTAGATTGATTTTATTGTACCACAGAAAACGCAGGAATGCAATAGCGAATGAACAAGTAAGTACACAGCGCAGAATAAAGATAAAATAAGAAAAGCCGCTCATCGGCGGCTTTTCTACCACAATTCTGCATTCTGCATTACAAAAACCCGCGAATATCAATCGCCAGCTTCTCCTCCAGATTGATCAGCCGCTTGCAGATGTCCTTGCTGTGCTCGTCGGCTGCCTTATACTGATTGAGGTACTTATTGAGCGATTTGACGCCCATATTGCAGCCGTCCGTGATCAGGTCTGCCACCGTGTGATCCGATTCGTGCATGGTCAATTTCACGTTGGTCTTGATCCAGGACATGCTCTGCGCCATGGGAGAAGGATCCTTGCCCTCATCACCAAAGCGATCCAACTGCTCCTGCAGCTCGGTATTGAGCTGGTCGTGCTCACGCTTGCAGGTGACTAAAAGCTCCTTGAGCTCCTGCGACTTGACCGTGTCCAGCACCTCCTTGATGGACTGCACGCCCATCTTTACGCCTGCGTCACATTCGCGCAGCAGCTTGATGGTATCTTGTTCTATCATAACCTCACTCCTTTTTTCTGTTTAGTATGCTCCGTTTTTGTTTCTTACATACGCGTTTTTCGTTGACAAACAGAGGCGCATATGGTATCATGAAATCAGAAATAAAACAAAAAAGGAGACCGATATCATGTCCGATTTCCCCAACATTGTCAGCGTTCCCGGCGGCAAAGAGGTACAGACCATGTGCTTTATGACCGACAAGAGATTTGTGCGCAAGAACTTTGTGGATCTGCGCCTCTTGGTGGACGACAAGACCGTTTTGCGCAACCCGCACAAGGGGTGGTTCTGGCACTATATTGACAACGGCTACGGACGCGGTGCTTACCGTGCGGCGCACGATCCCGACGATGATCTTGCCGACTTCCCCGGCCTGAGTCACCTCTACCTGCGCTTTGACTGGGGTGACGTGGAAAAAACCGAGGACGTTTACGATTTTTCGTATCTGGACGAGATCATGGAAACGTGGGGCGCGCGCGGCTATACCTTCTCCTTGCGCGTTTGCACCTACGAGGGTGCGGCGGAGCTGAATTACGCAACACCCGCGTACGTATACGAAAAGGGTGCACGCTGCTACCTTTTGGAGGGCGGCAAGATCCAGCCCGATTTCGGCGATCCCATCTTCCTTGCCTGCCTTGAGCGATTCATGCAGGCCTTTGGAGAAAAATACAACGGTGACTCCCGCATCGAGTGCATTGACATCGGCACCCTGGGCACCTGGGGCGAAGGCCACACGGTCGAGGGCGACGGCCGCATTTACCCCATAGAAGTAGTCAAGGCACATTTTGATCTGCATGCGCGCTACTTCCCCGATACGCCCGTACTCTGCAACGACGACCACATTGCAGGCCGTTTTGCGCGCGGTCAGGGCGAGGTGCAGGAAATTCTGGACTACGCCGCTGCCTGCGGCTTTGGCGTGCAGGACGACTCGATCTGCTGCGATTACTATTACCAGATGAACGATTATGACACCATGCGCGCGCCTTGGGCCTTTGACCGTCTGGCGCCCAACGCGCCCAATGCGATCGAGATGGCACACTACACCTATATCAAGCCGCGCTACGAATCCTACTTCCGTGACGGCCTTACCGCCATGGAGTCCTTCAAGCGCGCGCACGCCACCTTTGCGGGCTTTCACGGATATCCGCGCAAGTGGCTGGCAAATGAGTACTATCTGACCGAATACTGCGCAAACCGCCTTGGATATTGGTATTTCGTGGCGGGTGCGGTCATCCCCGAGCTGACAGACACCGCCTACAATATCATTGAGCTTGACGTGGAAAACCGCGGCTGGGCACGCGCTTACCGCAAATACGAGCTGCGCGTTCGCCTGTGTGGCGAGGGCGGCACCTACACCATCCCCATGGAGTGCGACAACCGCACGTGGGAGCCCGATGCGCCTCTGACGCTTGCCTTGCGTCTTGACGCGCGCGGCGTACCCGAGGGCGATTACGACCTCTTGATCGGCATGTTTGAGGGAGAGACACCCATCAAGCTTGCCATCAAGCAAGAGGCAATGCAGAACGATTACTACAAGATCGCGCGCACGCATGTGCGCAGCGTATAAGGGAGGATAGCAATGATGGAAAACAAGCTTTATCCCAATCTTCAGCCCGCTCCCATACCGGACGGCAGTCAGACCATGTGCGGCACGTTTGATCACCCCTTGGCCCGCCCCGATTTTATTGATCTGCGCCCCTACCTTGACGACAAGACCGTGCAAAGGAACCCGCACAAGGGCTGGTTCTGGCACTATATTGACAACGGCTACGGCCGAGAAAACTACCGCAATCCGAAATTCGCCGATCCCGCGGACGATCTTTCCGATTTTCCCGGGCTCAATCACCTCTATCTGCGCTTTGACTGGGGAGATATTGAAAAGGAGGAGGGCGTCTACGATTTCTCGTACCTTGACGAGATCATGGCGCTTTGGGGCCCGCGCGGCTATACCTTCTCTTTGCGCGTCTGCTCCTACGAAGGTGACCCCAACTTAAGCTACGCAACGCCCGCTTACGTTTACCAAAAGGGCGCACGCGGCTATCGCCTGCCCTCAGGGGCTTTGCAGCCCGACTACGGCGATCCCATTTTCCTTGAGTGCCTTGAAAAATTCATGCAAGTATTCGGCGCGCGCTACAACGGCGACCCGCGCATTGAATGCATTGACGTGGGCACCATGGGTACGTGGGGTGAAGGTCACACGGCAGGTGACGGCGACGGCGTCATTTATCCGACGTGGGTGACCAAAAAGCACTTTGATCTGCACGCCAAGTACTTCCCCGACACGCCCGTGCTTTGCAACGACGACCACATGTGCAGCCGCATCGCGCACGGACAAGACGAGGTGCAAGAGATTCTTGACTATGCGTACGAGCGCGGCTTTGGCATTCAGGACGACTCTGTTTGCTGCAACTACTACACGCAAGTCAACGATTACGACACGCTGCGCGCTCCTTGGGCGTTTGACAAGCTGGCGCAAAACGCCCCTGCCGCGATCGAGATGGAGCACTACGGCTACGTGCACGCGCACAACGACCATTTCCGTGACGGCCTTACCGCCATGGAGGCATTTAAGCGCACGCACGCCACCTTTGCGGGCTTCCACGGCTATCCGCGCACGTGGCTGAAAAACGAGTACTATCTGACCGAATATTGCGCAAACCGCCTTGGATATTGGTATTTCATCACGGGTGCGACCGTGCCCGCGCTACGCCGCTCGACGCATAATATCGTCACGCTGGACGTGCAAAACCGCGGCTGGGCACGCGCTTATCGCAGATTCGACCTCAAAATCAGACTGCGCGGCGCGGACGGCAAGGAATACGTGCTTGACACCGACGCGGACAACCGCACCTGGCTTTCGGGTCAAAAACTGACCGTAACTCTGCGCCCCGATTGCAGAAGCATTCCTGCAGGCGACTACGAGCTTGCCATCGGTATGTTTGAGGGTGAACGCGTCATTAAGCTTGCACTCAAGCAGGAGATCTTTGACGGAGAATTCTATACGATTGCCAAGGACGTCAAGGTGTTTTGATACGCACTACGTAGGGGAGGATATTATCCTCCCGCACGCAATCAGACAAGAATGCATTTAATAACACGGTCACAAACCCTTATCGTGCGGGAGGATAATATCCTCCCCTACGGTTTATTTTCAAAAATCTTTACACTTTCCCCAAATTTTGTTGACTATCTATAGTGAAGGCCCTTCACGAAAAATCTATAACGAAGGAGGTGTGTTATGAACATCAAGGACAAAGGCCGCATGAGCGACGAGGAAATTATGGATCTTTACTTTGCTCGCGACGAGCGCGCGATTAAAGAGACCGACGCCAAATACCGCACAAGGCTGCTCTACTTGGCGCGCAACATCGTGCACGATGCACAGGATGCCGAGGAAGCTCTGAACGATACTTACGTGCGAGTCTGGAATTCGATTCCGCCCGCAAGACCGGATTCTCTGCAGGCTTTTTTGCTCTCGATCATGCGCCGCACGGCCATCAACCGCTACAAGGCGGCAAGACGGCAAAAGCGCGTGCCCGCAGAGCTGGTCTCTTCCCTTTCCGACCTTGACGACATGCTTGCCGATAGCGATGCCTTTTACACCGAGCAAGAGGCGCGCGCACTTGGCCAGACGCTGACCGAATTTACAAACGCACTCTCCGACCGCCGTGCCTATATCTTTATGAGCAGATATTACCTCTGCCGCCCCATTGACGAAATTGCCCAAAAGCTGGGGTGCAGCAGATCCACGGTCAACAAAGAAATTGCCGCCATCAAGCAGGAGCTGCGGCAGCTTTTGGAAAGCGAGGGTTATTTGAAATGATGAATAAAAATTTGTTTTCGGACGGCCTTGGTCACGTCGATCCCGACGCACTTGAGCGCATGCTCCGAATGGAAGACGACCTTGCACGCAAGGCCGCGCGCCGCAGATATGCGTGGGTCAAGCCCGTGCTTGTAGCGGCTGCGCTTGCACTCTTGCTTTGTGCTGTGCTGGTGGTCGTTCCCTTTATCCCCAAGAAATTGGATATTGAGTACGAGCCGACCGAGGGCTCGGAAAACGTTTGGGTCTACTACGCAAACGAGAACGGCACGCAAAGGCGCGAGCGCGTCAGCCTGCCCGACGCTGCTGACAACGTGTTCAAGGCGTGGAAGCATTTGAACGCAGTAGACGACACGGTTGAGATTCTCGGCTACGAGGAAAGTACCAACCAAGAGGTGGGCGTGACCGTCGTGCCGAGCACGCTGTGGGAATACCTGAAGCAAACGCTTTCCCCCACGTCGGGGCAAAAGACCGTGACCGTCACGCTGTCCGCAGAGATCACGTCCTGCGACAACTACGACGCGTTGATCGAATCCTTACAAAAAACGCTTGCCAAATACGCGGGCGTGGACGCGGAGCAGATCAGAATTCTGATCGACGGCGAGCAGACCGTGGTGATCGGCGGCCTTGAATTCTGGCACAGCCTGCAGGGCGGCGGCCCTGTGGTGGGTACCCTTGGCAGCACGTTTGAGATCACGGTGGGCATGACCAACGTCTCGGATAAGGAAATTGTCTTCCCCGCTATCTTAGGCGATTTTGCTCCCAACGCAAGATTGCGACTGAATTCGATCATCTACGTGGATGAATCCATCATACCGGTAATGCCAACCAACATATATTGTGAGCCTGTCGAATACCGCCTCGCTCCGGGCGAGAGCCGTGAGTTGACTTACACCTTCGATATTCCCGAGCAGGCTACCTGCGGCGAATATGACCTTGTGGTCAGCTTTGGTGAGTACTCCTTCACCTTCGAAGAGGCGGTGCAGATCGTAGGCTTTGGCTATACCCCTTCTCTTGCTGTTTCCGCCACCGAATTCCATGAATTTTTGCTGAAATACGGATTCAATACTACCGATCCCGAGGCATTCAAGCAAGCGGTGGGCATGCATACCTACCTGAATGATCAGAGCGTGCTTGACATCATGAACCCGTATTCGGTTGAGTACGCACCGGGATACAGCGGCGAAGAGCATGGCTCCAATTTGTTTGCATACGGATATACGCGCCACCCCGACGGCAGCTGCAACAACTATTTCGGCGGCCTCGCTCTGCCGGGCGATATGCGCCTGCCGCACGGCATCACCCCCGGAGACAGACTGGTGGATTCGCTGCATAAAATGGGCGTTGACCCACAAACTGCGCAGGAAACCGTGGAAAGAGCGCAAAAACTGTTCGAGGGTGAGCAGATCAGACTTGGCGACAACTTCAATACGTTTTGCATCACGCGCAACAGACACGGTGAATATATCATTCACTACGACTTTATCGCAGCCCCTGCACAAGACGATCCCGCACCTCCCGAGTATTCGCTGGAGCTGATCTACTCCGAGGCAAATATGACCTTCGTATGCTTCTACGTCAAAGCAGGCTACGGCGACTTCTCCGTAGAAATGATTTCTTCCCCCATTTTTGTCTCCTCCATGTCGTCCTCGGCGCTTGGCAAAGAGCTTGACGCGGATGAAACGAGACAGCTGCAGGACATCATTGACAGCACCACAAGGCAAGACGGCAAGCCTGATGTCACCTGCGACTATTACATCGTATTTGACGGATTCCTCTTTTTATACAGCACCGAGACCGGCATTCTGATGGGCCAGGGACGTTATTATCAGTTCTCTGACGAGCAGAGGCTGATCGTCAACGAAATCGTTGCAAACAGCACTTATGCGCCCGATTTTCAAAATATCAAGCTTTATGAAAACAATATGCTCGTTTCCCTGCCGAATCAAGTTGCCCTTCAAATCAAATCTGCGCTGAACAATGCCGAGTGGCACGATGGCACTTTGGAGCTTGAGCCATTATTGTGGTTTGATTGCGACGGCACGAGAGTAGGCTATGATTATGGAATCTTCTTCACCACGCAGCACTATTGGTACGCAGATAACTACACCGAGGATTGCACCAATGCTCTGCGGGACGCCATCGTGGGCTTACGCACAAAAGAGTACAACGCCATCATCTATTATGCCGGTGCGTATTACGGACACAGCGAAGCCGTGGACGAGAAGCTGAACGGCACGGTGAGCTTTGCCATGAATATCAATTCTCACTCGCTTGATGAGATTCTGTATGCCCACGACGACAAGCAGGCAGTCGCAGCGTTTGGTGACATCGTGGATTGCAAAAATGCGGTTGACTTGGGCGTTCTGATCACGATCAACGGTGCGTATTTCGAGCAGATCACCAAATTTGCCCCCGATTTCAGCCAAGGTGAGATCAAGCTGGTCATCACCCCCGCAGGCGAGCCGCCCCTTGGCGAGCTGACGGACGAGGACGCGCAAAAGCTGCGTGAGATCTTCCAAAGAGCAGAATTTTCGTATTGCTTTGAGGATCACGAGGCAGAATATGAAACGCGCATTGAAATCGGCTCTTATTCCATCGACTATCTCTCCGCTTGGGGCGATGCCAAAATCGGCAATTGGAAAGCAACCCTTTCCGATGAGGATTGCGCAACCGTCGCCAATATCATCGGCGGATACGTCAACGTGGAATAAAATTTGATAATAATCAGAAAAACCGCTCGAAAGAGCGGTTTTTCTCGATTTACTAAACAAAATGCACGTAGGGGAGGATATCATCCTCCCGCACGCGATGAAAACGGAATGTGTTCGGATGTCACGATCATAAACCTTTTTCGTGCGGGAGGATGATATCCTCCCCTACATGCGGTTTTATTCCGTCAAGAAAAGCCGCCTTTCGGCGGCTTTTCTACTTACTCTACGGGTGCGGGAGCAAGCCCCCGCCCTACATTTATACCGTTAATCGTCTACGTCCAGATTCTCC
>JAZNYL010000040.1:0-10559 GCA_045594445.1 Eubacteriales bacterium | reverse complement strand
AGGATGCGCAGGATGTTTTTTTTTAGTTTGACAAGTGAGTAGGGAATCTTGCTTGCCAAATTCCCAAAAAATGAATTGTTCCTTGAATCCCGAGATTCAGCGCGTGTGGCTTTTGGTATTTCCAACAGGCTCAGATCTCGACTTCTTTATTCCCTCTTGCATTCTTCCCTGTTTCATGGTATAATACTTTTGTAATAATCAAAGAAAGGACGGACTGTCATGGGAAGAATGCTTGGTTCCTTTGCGGACGACGAAGAGCTCGACCGCCCGGATTTAAATAAATGCCCCGATTGCGATTGTTTTTTCGCAAGCGATGCTTGCCCCTTATGTAAAAAAATATGCCCCGAGGAGATGCGCGCGGGAAACCGCAAGCCTGTCAAGCACAAGAAGCGCAAAAAGCACTCCGGCACAGGGCGCGTGACCTTTATTTCCTGGTATCACCGCTGGTGGTTCATACTGCTCATGTTCTGGTTTATGCCCATCGTGGGTATCGTGCTGTTGGTATCCAGCCCGCATGAAAAGTGGAAAAAATGGACGGTGGCAGGCGTTCTTGCCGTGCTGTATCTGATCTCCTGGTTCGGAATCGGCGGAATCATATCTGCTTTCACCAATCTGTTTGACCGCCCCGTGGACACTTCCCTTTCCTACGAGGAATACGTGGCGGAATGCGACGACGTAACCGCAGAGCAATACTACCGCGCTTATGCCGAATACGAGGACGACTTTGTCACGATGGAGCTCACTGTATTCAAAAAAGCCATGTTTACCGACATCAGCGGCCATGACAATTACACCTACTATATTTGCACGCCCGCAGACGGCGGCGATTATTACATCATTCTGCGTGACTGCCTGATCCGCGACGAGCAGGTGCTCATTCCGGGCGACACGGTCACCGTGTACGGTCAGGGAGATATTTACTGTAAGGCGTTTGATACCGAGCAAGGCATTTATCAAGGTCCTTGTCTGAACATGGCGTACGTTGAATTTTCGCAATAATGTAAGGAAAGCCCGAGGCATCGCCTCGGGCTTGTTTTTTACTTGGAAAGTGCTGCGGTTGCTGCTGTCAGCGTATTCTGCAAAAGCATGGTAATGGTCATAGGGCCAACGCCACCGGGTACGGGTGTGATCATGGACGCGACCTCGGACACGGGGCCGAAATCCACGTCACCGCACAGCTTTCCCTCTGCGTTGCGATTGATGCCAACATCAATAACCACAGCGCCGGGCTTGACCATATCGGCCGTGACAAAGCCTGCTCTGCCCACCGCGCTGACCAAAATATCCGCCTGCAGTGTCTGCGCTTTCAGATCGGGCGTGCGGCTGTGGCATACGGTCACGGTGCCGTTGTCGTGCAAGAGCAGCATGGCCATGGGCTTGCCAACGATATTGGAGCGTCCGATCACCACGCAATGCTTGCCCGATGCACTCACACCGCTTCTCGCAAGCAGCTGCATGACGCCTGCGGGCGTGCAAGGAAGCACGTTGTAGTCACCGATCATAATCTTACCGACGTTATACGGATGGAAAGCGTCCACGTCCTTCTCGGGCTTGATGCGAAGCAGGATCTTTTGCTCGTCAAGATGCCCCGGCAGCGGCAGCTGTACCAGAATGCCGTGGATATCGGCGCTCGCATTGAGTCTGTCGATCAGGTCAAGCACCTGCTGCTCGGTTGCATCCGCGGGCAGCTCGTGCACCTCGGAATAAAAGCCAACCTCTGCGCAGGCCTTGTGCTTATTGCGCACGTACACGCGCGACGCGGGATCCTCGCCAACGATAATTACGGCAAGACCGGGAGCCTTATGATATTTTGCCTTGAATTCCAGCGTTTTTTCTGCAAGCTCTGCGCGAATCTCGCTTGAAATTCTCTTTCCGTCAATGATGATTGCCATGCTCTTCCTCCTTGGGTTGGGGCTCTTCCGACTCTTCGGGCTCTTCCGGCTCTTCCGGCTCTTCCGGCTCTTCGGTTTCTTCGGTTTCTTCGGGCAAGGGCTTTGCGGCTCTTGCTGCCTTCTTTGCAGCCACTCTTTCTGCCTCAATTCTCTTCTGCTCCTCGCGGAACGCCTTGATATCGGGGATGAAATAAGGCGTAAAGACCGCGGGCATCTTTTTCTTGGCCATCAGCACAAAGCCAACGATCAGCGTGATCACGGACGCGATAAACAGCACAAGACCCAGCATCTGCGAGATGCGGATGCCCGTGCCGGGCACATACAGGCTATCGGTACGCAAGCCTTCGATAAACATTCTGCCAAAGCCGTACCATGCAAAATACAAAAGCGCGATCTGTCCGTTGAACTTCTTCTTTTTGTAGATCAGATTGATCAGAACAAAGCCGAGCAGATTCCACAGAGATTCATACAGAAACGTGGGCTGCACCTCCATAAATGCGCCGTGCGTTGCCTCCGAGGTAACGCCCATGCGCAAGCGGTACAGAATATTGTTTTCGGAAACGGGATAGGTCTTATCGGGGCCCAGAAACGCATAGGTGATCTGCCCGTCCACAATGGAAGAGCCAGACGCCTCGCCGTTGCAGAAATTGCCCCATCTGCCAAGCGCTTGTGCGATCATAACACCGGGGGCTGCGCTGTCCAACACGGCAAACACGTTGACCTTGCGTATCAGCGACATGGCCACAAGGCCGATCACGCCGCCGATGATACCACCGTAAATGCCGAGTCCGCCGTTACGGATGTTGATCCAATCCGCAAGCGTATTGTACTGCCCCGAATCAAGCGAGGTCAACACATAATAAAGGCGCGCACCGATCACACCCAGGATCACGGTGGTCAGAGCAATATCCAACAGATTATCCAAGGAGACGCCCTCACGCTCCGAGCGATATTTGGTATACAGCACGGCAAGCGTGATGCCTGCGGTAATCAGAATGGCATACCAATACACCTCAAAGCCAAAAAAGTCAAAGGCTGCTCGCTTGATGGTAAATTCCTCGATTCCCAATCCGGGAAAGGATATCACGGTTGTTCCCATATATACCTCCTTATTCTTTCGTGTCCTCGGGATAAACCACCGAAAGACACATGTTTTCCTTGATAAAGCAGCGATGCAGGTACTCTGTCACCTGCTCATACGTCACGCTCTCCATCAGCTGCGCGTAGGAAAGCACCTCGCTGCCATCGTCCGCAAAGGAAAGCAGCATGTTGACGATATTCTCGGGAGAATCAAACTCTGCGACGAAATTGCCGTATTCCACGCGACGGCAACGCTCAAAATCCTCTTTCGGAATGCCGTTTGCCTTAAGCTCTTCAATATAATCCAGCAATGCTGCGAACACCGCCTCCGGATCATCCGACTCCCCCGCCGCCGTGCCGTTTGCCACGCGCTCGCAGATGGAATAGCCGTAGTAGAGTCCGTAAGAGATCAGGCCCTTCTCGTAAAGATCGCTGCAAAGTCTGCCGGACATGGAAAAGATCAGCTCAAACAGCAGCGTCATGCAGGCGTCCTTATGAATGCGCTCTGCTGGATCCGGTGAAATATCCGTATCCTTGAGCCCTATGTAAAATACGGGACGCGGCACGGGCATATAGCTCGTTGCGCGCTCGCTTACCACGCAGGGCTTCTCATAAAACGTCTTGTGTGCAAAGCGGATGGGCTGAGGCTCAGGCAGGATACATTCGTTGACCACGCGCACGATCTCGGCAGGCGTGACGTTGCCGCACACCGCAAGCGACATATTGGAAGGCACGTAAAACGCATCGGTGCAACGGTAAAGCAGCTCGGGCGTCACGCAGGCGATAGATTGCTCGCTGCCCGCAATTTCGTTGCGTACGGTATGCGTTTGATACATGGCCTTGATCAACTGGCTGTAAGCACGCTCCCACGGATGATCAGCCGCACCTCTGATCTCCTCCGCTATGATACCGCGCTCGCGCTCCACCGATTCCTCGGTAAAATACGGATGCGTGACAAAGCGCAAAAGCTCGCCAAGGCACGCGCGCAGCCCGGAGGTGCAGTTGAACAGATAGGCTGTTCGGTCGTATGAGGTAAAGGCGTTGGCATCTGCGCCGAGCGCGGAGAATTTGAGATCGGAATTGACGCCGTCCTCGTTTTCAAACATTTTATGCTCTAAATAGTGTGCGGTGCCCTCGGGCATGGATTGCTCGTGTCCCTGTTCGTCAAGATACTCGCTATCCATGGAGCCAAGTCCCACCTGCAGCACGGCATAAATGGTGGAGCACTTTTTGGGATAGACGAAAATTTTCAAGCCGCTTTCGTGAAGCAGCTCGGTATATCGCTCGCCAAGACGGGCATTGCGCAGTACGCGTCTGCTGATGATATGATTATTCATCCTGCCCCTCCTCTGCACTCAGGGTGCCGTTGAGAAAATAGACCGTATCCGGCACGACGGCACGCGCCGCGCGCATGACGTCCTGCGCCGTAACTGCCTTGACGCGAGCAATGCATTGCTCAGGCGTAGTGGTTGAGCCGTAAAACACTTGTCTGCCAAACCAGTAAGACTGCAGGGCTGCGGGCGAATCGATACACTGACGCAGAATATTGATCAGCGATTTTTGTGCGATAGCAAGCTCCGCTTTACTCACAAGGTGGGTTTGCAAATGCTCCAGCTGTGCAAAGATCTCATTCTCTGCCATCTGCTTGTTCTGCGGCAGAATGCCGCAGGATACGTTGAGTAAGCCTTTATGCGACACCGACGCGCTGTAGCAATGATAGCAAAGGCTGTGCTTTTCGCGCAGATTCATAAACAGTCGGGAAACAGAGTTGCCTCCGAAGATCTCGTTGAACACCGATTGCGCGATCGCGTCGGGATGATCAGGCGTGATCCCCGTGCGGAAGCCGATCTCCAGCTTTCCCTGCGCCACGGGCATATCCTCGGTGATCTGCCGCATGGTTGCGGGGGGTGGCAGGATCAGCGTGCTCGGCATGGGTGCCTGCACGGCAGGGGTTTTGGCAAAGATTTCTCCAAGCAAAGCGGCAACGCGCTCGGGCTCGTCACTTCCCACGTAAAAGCACTCAATGCGTGCGCTTTGCAAAAGTCTTTGGTGATGCTCGGTCAGCATTTTTGGCGTAAATGCTGCGATCTGATCAACCTTGCCCACCAAAGAAGCGCCGTAAGGCTCGTCCTCGCACATACATTCACGCAGACGCATATGTGCGTATGATCTGGTATCGTTGACCTGCGCACGGATATCGTCGCAGGTATTCTTGATCTCGCTCTCCACGACGTCGTGGCGCAAAATGCCCTGCTCATCCTTGAGCGGATGGAACATCATTTGCTCAATGACGTGCAAGCCCTCGGACAAGGGATCGGTCTGCTCGCCCTCGGGCAGATATCGCTTGCCAAGCGTCTCCAGCACAAAGCCGATGACCTGGCAATCGCCGAAAAAGCTGTTGCGGTAAGAAAGCGACGCGCCGTACAGCATATCCAAGGCATAGTTGAGATCCTTGATGGTGGGATACTGTTCGGTGCCGCGGCGCAAAACCGAGAAAAGCAGCGTGGTCAAGGGAGAGAGCTCCCTGTCGGCCGGTAAAATAAAGGAAACGGACAGCTGCGCGTTTTTGAAACGATCGGTCCTGATCGCCCGCAAATTGACGGCAGGTGTGATTTTATATAAGGTTGGGATCATTTTTTCTCCATCAGTCAATATTATTTCTATATTATCATACACCCAAAACGCAAAAAATGCAAGTCTTTTGCACATTTTACTCTTGCCATACGGGCAAAATTCCATTATAATAGAGTCAATACAATTTTTGGAGGTAAGTTATGCCCTTTATTGACGTTAAAACCAACAAGCAGATTTCCAAGGCCGACGAGATCACCCTGAAGGAACAGCTTGGCCGTGCGATTGCCATTCTGCCCGGCAAAAGCGAGACGTGGCTGATGCTGGAGCTCAAGGACTCTTGCCGCATGTATTTTCACGGCAGCAATGCACCTTGCGCCATGGTGCAGGTGCAGGTATTCGGTAAGATCAATCCCGAGGCTTGTGAGCGTTTGACCGCCGAAGTTTGCCGCATCATGCAGGACGTGCTGGGCATTCCCGCGGACAGCACCTACGTCAAATACGAGGAAGTCAGCCTGTGGGGCTGGAACTCTCAGAATTTCTGATGGATAAGCTCTTACTGGTTGACGGTCATTGCCTGCTCTTTCAGATGTTTTACGGCATGCCTGCGCGCATCATAGGCAAAAACGGGCGTGCCATTCAGGGCACGCTCGGCTTTGTGGGTGCTTTGCGCAAGATGATTGCCATGACCGAGCCCACACACGTGGCCGTTATTTTTGACGGTGAGGTGCACAATCCGCGCACCGATCTGGATGCTGATTACAAAGCCAACCGCGAGGATTTTTCTTTAGTGGATGAGGACGACAATCCCTTTTCGCAGCTGCCCGATATTTACGCTGCGCTTGACTACATGGGAATTGCGCACACCGAGACCACCGATTGCGAGACCGACGACGTGCTGGCGGCTTATGCAAAGAGATACGGGGAGGACGCGACCATTGTGATTGCCTCGCAGGATAGCGACTTTTTCCAGCTGATCACAAATCAAGTGCGCGTTCTGCGCTATCGCGGTGAGCGCTCCGTCCTATGCGACGCGGCCTACATACAAGGTAAGCTTGGCGTCGCTCCCTGTCAGTACGCTGATTTCAAGTCGCTGACAGGCGACGGCTCGGACAATATCAAGGGCATCCCCGGCGTAGGCCCCAAGACCGCTGCCGCCCTGATCGCGCAATTCGGCACGCTGGAGGCATTGATCGCCCATCCCGAGCAGATCACGCGCCCGGGGATTCGTGAGACCGTGGAGCAAAATTTTGACCGCCTGCGGCTTAATAAACGGCTGATCAGATTGGATGGGTACGCGGCAATTCCCTTTTTACCCGAGCAGATGATTTACTCCGGACAAACACAGACGACAAACGAGATCCTGCAAGGAATCGGGATCAGATAGTAAAGACGTTTTGTGCGAAAACGAAAAAAAAGACCGAGCGTTTAGGCTGGTTCTCATAAGGATGTTTTCGGAACACGGTAGGGGCGAACTGCGGTCGCCCGCGGGAGACCGCAGGTCTCCCCTACGGATACACATAAATTTCGGCAGAGATGTAGTTTTCTCTGCAGATTTATGATATAATACAATCAGCATTATAGGGGTATGGGCTTTGCCCGATGCTTTTGTAATACAAATGCGAAACTGGCGATAAAAGATTAAATGACAAAAGGAGATTTTATTATGAACAACCGAAAATATCCGACAAGCTTATTCATTATCGGATTTATAACAAACATACTGTTTCATTTCTTTTGGCTTTTCATTCCCTGCATTATACTATTGATCGTAGGAATATTTGTCAAGCCTTGTCTATATGTGGGTTTAGCACTTTTATTGATAGATATTCTTCTTTCTTTGATAGAACAATTCCGCATTCGTCAAGCATTTCTTAAAGAAAGTGACAACCCTGATTTTCAAGCATTTCAGGATGCATTATCAAAAGACGGAAATTGGAGAGATAATATAGGCGAGCTCTTAAATCAAAAAATATCCGATCCTCAAAATGAAATCAAATCGCACGATGAAAGTGAAGATAAATAAGAAACACCCCCGACAGACTGTAAAAATCTGTCGGGGGTATCTCTTTGTTTTTTGCGGATCAAATATTGCTTATCCGTAGGGGCGTTCTTTGAACGTTTGCGGGCGAACGCAGTTCGCCCCTACCGCGTATAAGATAAACTTCCTTATAAGAACCAGCCTTTACTGGTGTTTTTTTCTTTTTACCGCTAATTTGTCGGCCCCATGGGGCTGCTTATTTTTGCCCAGACCATCACGATCAATGCTGTGACGAAATCGTCACGCCCGAGGGCGCAAAGGGGTGCGCTTCGGGAGCGTGCAAATATCATAGCACACGAAATGAAAATTTCCAAATAAAAATTGACTGACTTGAAAGCGTTTGAAAAAAGGTTGCAATTTTGATGATCTTGTTGTATAATGGAGCAAAGGATCACAATATTGCACGTGCCTTATCAAAGGCAGAAAGGATGCACAGGATTATGTCAACATTGGATATTCGCACCAAGGACGGCAGCACAGCGAAAAATAAGCCGAAATTTTACGTATGCAGCCATCCCGAGGATCATAAAGCGCTGTTTGACGACGTAGCCAAGGAGATCTGGGCACTCAGCAACGTCGCGCTTTGCTTTGACGGTCAGCCCGACTCCAAGACAGATGAGGAGATCTTTTTCTCCGACCTGCAGGAAATGCGTTTGGTGGTGGTTATCGTTACCCGCCGCTTTTTGACCGAGAGCAGTTATGATAGGGACGTGGTCATGCCGTATCTTGCCTCGCGCAGCGTGCCCGTTTTGCCCCTGATGCGCGAGCCCGGATTGGATTCGCTGTTTGCCAAGGTGATGGGTGAGCTGCAATATCTGGACGTGACGTCCAACGACGGTACGGCGCTTCCTTACGAGGACAAGCTCAAGCACTATCTGGCAACCGTATTGCCCGACGGTGACACCATTGAGCAGATCCGAAAGGCGTTTTCCGCGTATATTTTCTTGAGCTACAGAAAGATGGACAGAAAGGATGCCCGCGAGCTGATGCGTCTGATCCACACAGACGACGAGTGCCGTGATGCTGCGATCTGGTACGACGAATTTTTGACGCCGGGTGAGGATTTCAACGACGAGATCGAGCAGGCCATTCACAAGTCTGCGCTGTTCGCCATGGCCGTAACGCCCAACATCGTCAAGAATGATAACTATATTATCAAAAAAGAATATCCCACCGCGCAAAAGCAGGGGAAGAGCATTTTGCCGGTTGAGCTGGCACCGACTGACCGCAAGGCGTTGTCCGACACCTTTGATGGCATTCCCGATTGCGTTTCCGCCGCAGATACGCAGGAGCTGACCGCGGCCTTGCACCGCACGCTGCTGATCAGAGAGCGCAAGAGACGGGATCCCATGCACGATTATCTGATCGGTCTTGCTTATCTGAACGGCGTTGACGTGGAAAGAAACCCGGAGATCGCTCTGGAAAAAATCCACTCGGCTGCCGATGCGGGATTGGCCGTAGCGTGCGAAAAGCTGGTGGAGATATATTGGAACGGAGACTGCACCAAGGTTGACCGCGAGAAGGCTTTGCGTGCGCAAAAGGCGGTGATTGCGGTTCTTGGTAAGAAGAAGGAGAGCAGCAAGCAGCCCGAGGATATCGTGGCCTTTACGCGTGCGCTCTTTCACATGGCCGAGCTGCTTTGCGAGATGCGTCGCTACGAGGATGCTTTGCGCTTTGCAAGCAAGGCAAGGAGCATTGTGGACGACCTGACGCTTAAGAAGAGCAACGAAAAATACGATTACCTGGTTTCGGAATACGGTCTGCTTTGCTGCGAGCTGAACATGCGGCTGGGGCATCAGGGCAAAGGCCTTGCGCTTTGGGCCGAGGCTTTGATCTACATGAACTGGAGCAGCGACAATATGACCGACCTTCGCCGCCGCCTTTTGACAGTTGGCATGGTGATTCTGTCGGATTGCGAGGACATGAAGGCTGATAACGTCAAAACCATGCTTTCAATGGCAGAATCCATCTATGAAGAAACCGGCAACGAGTTTGATAAGGAGCAGCTTGCCCGCGTACTTTTGTGGGCGGTATCCCGTGCCAAGGAAGAGGACACCAAGAACCGGCTGGCCAAGCGCGCCGTTGAGCTGCTTGCCACGGCTGAGGGAATTACCTTGTCCGAGAAGATGCAGCGTTATGCTGCGCAGGCATATCTTGCTGCCGCAACCATAGAAAAGGATGCGGCGCTGCAGATGCAGTATGCGGACAAAGCGGTTGAGCTTTCCGCCGAGTATCCGCAGTCGTATGCGCACCGTGAGAATCTTGCCATGGCGCATCTGCTGAAATGCGGATTGTTCAAAACGGCGGGAGAGAAGGAGCAGGCACAGCGCATGCTGGAGCTGAGCATCTCGGAGATTCGCGTACTGGCAGAGGAAACCAAGAATATGGATCTGTACGATCTTTTGTTCAGGCTGGAGCTTCCCGATGACGAGGCGTTCCGCGAAGATGCGCTGAAATACCAGACGGCTATGTTTGAGCGCTGGGAGGCGCTTTACCGTGCGCATCCGGGCGAGGATGTCTATAAGCAAAAGTTTGTGGAGCAAAGAAGACTTTACCGTACCGTAAAGCTCCTTTACCCGCTTGGATTCGGCAAGCCGAAGGATGATAGGAAATAAGTGAAAATAAATATCCCCCCGTTATACGGGGGGATATTTATTCGTTATTCTCCGCTAAATTTTCAGCCCGATGGGGCTGCGGAATAAGCGAGAAAAGCGCAACACCCCTCGTGTCATCCTGAGCGGAGAAAACATCCCGTGTGGATGTTTTCGTAGTCGAACTTTCAAAAATCTGCAACAAATTGCTGATTTTTGAAAGGCAAAACGTGGTACACGTTTTGAGGATTTACGAGGGTGGGTACGTTGCGCCCGTAAATCCCGCGCTGCGCGCGCCCTCCCTTGGGTCGGGTTCGACTTCGCAAACAATACTCAATTGTTTGCTTCGCTCAGGATGACACGGGCGGGGTTGCGCATCATAAA
>JAZNYL010000039.1:0-11990 GCA_045594445.1 Eubacteriales bacterium | reverse complement strand
GTCCCCCCTCTCCCGCGGAGAGGGCTCATCGTGGTATCCTTTCACGAATAACCGAACAAAGCGGATGTGTGTAACAGAGCCCTCCCCGCTGGGGAGGGGGGACCGCAGCGGAAATTGAAACGAGTAGTACGAGTTTCAATGACGCGGTTGCGGTGGGTGAGATGCATCCCTCGGACGCTCTTTCACATCTTGTAATGCGGGCACTATGAAAATCATAGCAACACTATGATTATCTACAACAAACGTTTCGTTGTATTGTATCAAAAGTATGTTATAATAAAATCACAAAAGCGCTTTTGAATACTTTTTGGAGGACAAAAATATGTCTATTGGATCAAACATCAAGCGTTTACGCCGCGAGATGAATATCACGCAGGAGCAGCTTGCGGAGTATTTAGGCCTTTCCTCGCGTTCCGTATCACAATGGGAATGCGAGCGTACATCGCCCGATATTTCGCAGATTCCCGCACTTTGCCATATCTTTGACGTTTCATCCGACGTTCTGCTTGGCATTGATATAGAGAAGAGCAGGGAGACGGTGCAAAAATATCTCGCCGAGGCCCAAGAGGCTTTGCACAGCGGTGATTTTGAGAAAAACGTGCAGATCTTGCGCAAGGCCAACCGCCAATATCCCAGATCGTATGAGATTATGGATCAGCTTGCCGATGGATTGGTGTGTGTGATTTCCAGGCAGGGAGGGAAGGACTATGACGAGGTGTTTGCCTTGTGTAACCGAATCCTTGCGGAATGCACTGACAGCGTGATCAGATACAATGCTATGGAAACACTCGCCATTGCTTACGGTTACGCGGGCAAGGATCAAGAGATGCTCAAGCTGGCAGAGCAGATGCCGCGTGCTCACTATTCCTATGAGAATTTTATGGTTTACCGATGGAAGGGCTCTGCGGATTTTGAGAAGCGTCAAAAATACATGTCGTATCTGGTCTGTCAAATGATCATGATGATCTCTAATATTGCTTCTCACAGAGGTGACAATGGCGAATTCATGTATTCACCCGATGAGAGGACAGACCTTTATAAGCTTGAGGTTTCTCTTTTGGAGCTGATATATTCGGATGGAGATTACCTGGTTGACGCACAGCTCGGAGAAATTGCCTGCTCGCGCATTATGACGTTTTACTTGAGAAACCAGGACTCGGAGCAGGCGTGGCATTGGCTCCAAAAGGGCGTCGACTTTGCAATTCATATGGATACCTATGATTTTGATGCGCCGCATACGTCGCTTGTCCTTCGCGGATACGTGGAGGGTGGATGGATCATGGAATCGAACGGAAATCGCACGCAGTCCATACTGGAATGGTTGACAAATGACAACGAAGCGGCTGTGTTCCGTTCCGACGCGCGGTATGAGGTGCTGGTAAATCGTTTGAAGAAGGTTGCCAAAAAGCCGGAATTCTGACGTGATTTCGGATGGATGTTCCGCGAGAGCATCGATGGAGTAAATAAAAAAAGCAGCCCGATCGGGCTGCTTTTTTACATAATACTGATCGTCTCGCCAAGGGTGAGCGAGAACACGTAAGCGCGGTCGGAGATTAGAATACTCCCAATAAAGAATCGGATGATAACATTGCAAAAAAAATACCGAATATCAATAATACAACGATGCCAATACAGGCGAAAAGAACGAAAGTGAGAAAGGATAATTTCTTGTCAAATGGATCATCCTCGAATTCTTTATAGGAATCAATCTGATAGCTTGTGTGCTGATGAGAATTACGCTTTACTGAATTCATTTGCTTGGCTAACAGTGCAAGAGGATCTGTTTTATTCAATATGCTTTCATGGAATGACCTGACAAAATCAATATCTTCAGGAGTACATAATCCACCTGGATCCGGATCACTTCCATGTGCTAGTTGGTTTCTGATATGTCGACATTTTTTTAGGGTTCTATATGCTTGTTCCCATCCGGGAACCATACATTTTCCCGACATTGCATTCTTTTCCATGTCGTCGATATAAGAGGATACACCAAGCTTATTGTCGGTTGTTCTACCGTACATGGTTCGGCAAAGATTGTCAAGCTTTTTGAATTCTTCAAAAAAGTCATTATCTAAATAGTTCATATATTCTCCTTGCTCACATAATACTGATCGCCTCGCCAAGGGTGAGCGAGAACACGTAAGCGCGGTCGGGCTCGCGGCCAAACAGCTCGCGGACGGCGCGTGCGTAATGCGTCAGCTGATCCTTGTGCGCGCGGATCATGCGTTCACGGTAAAGTGCGTGATCCTGCTTTTCCTCGGGTGTGGGACGGTCGGTTTTGTAGTCGCAGAGCGTGATACTGCCGTCCTTACCCACCAAAAGCAGGTCGATCGATCCCTGCACGTGCAAGGATTTGCCCTTGACCAGTTGCTTGATCTCGGGATTCTTGGTGAAATCCTCGAGCGGCACGAAGCTGTTGAAGTGCACCTCACGCAGGATCTTGTCGGCATCTGTCACGATCTTGAAAAACTCGCTGTCAAAGAAGGTCTGCAGCGCGCGCGTATTGACGATCTTTGCCACGCGCGGCGTGACGTATTTTTCGCGCACCAATCGCTCCATTTCGTGAGCAATTCCGTGTTCTGCCACGCATGCAAAATCGCAGTATTGCAAGAACAGATGCGCGGCCGTGCCGCGCTCGGCGGCGGTCGGCTTGGTGTTTTCGGCCATCAAAGCGAAGAAATCCGGCTTTTCGGAGTGCATTTGCTCAAGTCTGCGCTCCAGAGCCTGTCGCGTTTTGAGGTCGTCCTCCCCCTCGCGCTCACCCTCTGTAAAGCAGAAATCGGTGTCCAGCATGTCGGGACTGAGCTTGGAGGCGGCTGCCTTTGCGGGAATACGGTAAAGCAGCGAGGTATGCGCGCTTTGCGCCTTGGCGAGAGTTATCAAAGCAGCGTATCTGTCGGAGCTGTGCTGCTGCTGTGCGGCGGCAAGCTCGGTGGTGGAATGGGTATAGCACTCGGGGGAAACCTGCCCCTTGGTAAACAGATCAACGACAGTACAAGCACGTGCTTTCTCCGGGTTTTCCGCCATTGCGCAAAGAACCCAGAAGAGATTGCCCGGTGCTTGCAGAATATCCGCTGCGCTGCTCATGGTGCATTCGCGCCAAAGGGCGTTGAAGCGTTTGCCGATCGTGCCCGTGACGTACAGTCGTTCGCGCGCACGGGTCAGCGCTACGTAAAGCGTGCGCATTTCCTCCTCGGTGCTGTTGCGCGTCTTGCCCAGCGCCATCGAGCTACGCAAAAGCGTGTTCTTTTTGCCGTCATTACCGGTCAACTTGATGCCAATACCCATATCCTTATCGTAGATCAAGGCCTTCTGGCTGTCCTTGCGGTTGAATTGCTTGCCGCACTTGATCATAAAGCAAACGGGGAATTCAAGACCCTTGGAGTGATGCACGGTCATCAGCGCAACGCCACCGCCTGCGCGGGAGGCCTCGGACGAGGACGACTTGGCGGATGCCGCGCGGTGCTGCGCACGCACAAAGCCATAAAGTCCGTTCCAGTTCTTTTTGGTAAACTGACGCGCGCTTTCGTAAAGCGTCAGAAAGATCTCGTCCTGCGCCAGCGCTCCCAGATACTCGTCCTGCGCAAGGCGCGAGAGCATCTGATCCGCGCCAAGCTGCGTGGCAAGATCGCGGTATTCCCGCAGCCATGCGCAAAAGGCTTGGCAAAGTTCTTTGAGCGAGGAGTCCTCGCCTTGCTCGGCGTAAAGCAGGATCGCGTCGTACAGAGAATGCGTGGCGGGTGCCTGTCGGCGCACCTCTGCCAGTTGTTCGTGTGTCATGGGGGCAGATAAGCAGCCTTGCGGCTCGGTCAGCACGTAGGCAAGCGGAATGTCCTGCGAGGGATTGTCCACCACGTCCAGAAGCGAGAGCCAGAATTTGTATCGCGGGCTGTCGTAAAGCTGACCGCCCGACTGCATGGAAACGGGAATGCCCGCGTTGGTCAGCGCTTTACCAAATACCGCAAGCGGAGGCTTGGTGCGCGAAAGAATGGCAATATCCGAGGGAAGGATGGGCGTGCCGTCCGCCTTTTTTTCCTCTTTCAGCAAACGAACGATTTCGTTAACAGCCGCAAGCGTTTCGGTGTCCGTGTCGTCCGTATCTGCGGTGCGCTCGTCTGCCTCGTCCTGTTCCTCTTGGTCACGGTCGGCCATGTCGGGCTGTGTGATCATAACGTGCACAAGCGGGCTTTGATACCCCTCGTCCGTCAGCTTTTTGTGGATCAGATCGTCTGCGGGACGGTAGCCGATGGTTTTGGGACAAGCCGCGAAGATATAGCTGCATACCAGATTGGTAAAATCAATCACGTTTTTGTCGCAGCGGAAGTTTTCGGACATGAAAAGCACGCAGCCTTGGTCTGTCTCGGGGGGATTTTCCAGCGTTTCGGGTGTCAAGGTCGCAAAGGTGCGACGGTAGCCTGCAAAAATGGAGGGATCGGCCTCGCGGAAGCCGTAAATGCTTTGTTTGATGTCGCCCACCATAAAGCGGTGGTCTGCGCCGATGATGGCGAAAATCTTATCCTGGATTTGGTTGACGTCCTGATATTCGTCAATGTAAACCCAGTCGAATTTTTCTTGATAGGAGAGGGCAAGGTCGGTCAGAGTGCCGTCGGGATTCTGCAAAAGCTGCAGCACAAAGCGCGGCATATCCGAAAATTCGCACACGCCCAAGCGACGCTTTTCTTCTGCATAGCGCGCGTCGTATTCGGTCATAATGTGACCAAGCGTGCGGCAGACGTCGGCCGTGGCCAAAAACTGCTCGCGGATCTCGGCGGGATCGGTGGTAAACTCACCTGCAATTTTTTTGATCTTTTCGTTGTATTTTTTGCGGAACGCCTCAAATTCTATGCAAAGCGGCGTTTTGTCCGCAGTTTTCACGGTAGGCTTTTTGGTGGCGGGATGCGCGTCAAAGACCGCCTTTGCACCCGCGTACGTGCCGTTTGCAAGGCCGTTTGCAATCATGCCGCAGCGTGCGGCGTCAGCCTCGAACATCATGGCAAACGAGCTGCCGCAAACGGGATCGGACGCAATCTGCTCCTTGGCCTTTAAGAATTTCTGCTCCAGCGCAAGCAGGGTGTTGACGTGATTCTCGCAGAATTGCTTGCCCCAGAGAGACGAGAAAAAGTCGC
Organism: Eubacteriales bacterium; assembly: GCA_045594445.1. GTDB lineage: Bacteria > Bacillota > Clostridia > Oscillospirales > CAG-272 > SVQP01. The sequence goes on along the minus strand of JAZNYL010000039.1, from coordinate 6,861 downwards.
AGTCCGCCTCGGCCTCCAGCTGCTCTGCCAAAAGGGAAATGCGTGCAACGCCCAGCTCGGAGGTCACCAGCTTCTGATAAAGATCGGTCAGTGTGGGAATGAGAGCGGAAAAATCGCGCGTGGAAACCAATGCCTCCACAAAGCGCAAAAAGGTGCCCTCGCGCGCCATGCCCAGAACGCCGTTTTCGGTGTCGCGGCATTGCTCGTAAAAAAGCTCCATGACCTCCTGCATGACCGCCGCTCCGAGGGCACCCGTCTCACCGTCGTCGGCCATGCGAAATCCCGCGGGCAGGCCCAGGCGCTCAAAGTTAGCGCGTACCGGCTCGCCGAAAAAGGCGTCGATGGTGTGAATGTGCGCGCCCGGCAGCAGCAAAAGCTGATGGTTGAGGTGGCGGTTGGAGGGATCGCGCGCAATCGCCTCGGTCAGCGCGGAGGCGATACGGGAGCGGAGCTCTGCAGCTGCCGCACGGGTAAAGGTGACGATCAGCATACGCTCAAGCGTGCAGCTCTCGTCGCTTGTGATCTGATCAATGATGCGCTGCGTCAGGGTGGCGGTTTTACCCGAGCCTGCCGCTGCTGAGACTAAAAGAGAGGTGCTTTGGTATTGCATTGCAGCGCTTTGCGCCGGTGTCCAGGTGCGTGCCATATACTCTCCTCCTTTTAGAAATTGTTTTTGACAGCCACGTCGCAGCTGTCCTTGATGCGGCAAAAGTCGCAGGCCTTTTTGCAGGGACGCTTTTCAATCATGCCGCTGTACATCTGCGCGGCAATCTCGCGCACCGTGTTTTGAATGTTTCGGTTGATCTCGGCAAACTCCTCTGCGGTGCAGTAGAGCGTGCCGGCTTTTTTCTTGGTGGGATCGGCCTGCGGATCAATGGCGGTGGGAACGCCGTCCTCGGACAGAATCAGGCCGCTTGAGAAGGGCTTGGGAACGCCGTCCTCCTCGGATGCCGAGAAGTACAGCGCGGCAGAGGGAACGACTTGTCCGTTCTGATCGTACAAGCGCGCGTTCTCGGGCGCACAGACCGTAAACAGATACAGGGGCAACTGAATGTCGCTGCCGTTGTAGGCGTCCTCCAGCTTGAATTTGTTGGAGCCGGTTTTGTAGTCCACGATGCGCAAATAGGTCTTGCCCTCATGGCGCCACATGTCCACGCGGTCCACCGTACCGCCCACGCAAACCACGGGCAAGGGCGACTCGGTCACGGGCAACAGCAGAGGAGAGGGCAGGCTCGGATCCCGCTCCGAAATTTTTTGCTCGAATGCAACGGGAATGAACAGCCCCTGCGTAAATTCGCTCATCAGCGTGCCAAGCAGCGCCAGCGCCAGCTCGCGCAGCTTGCAGAAATGATGCATCAGAGAAGCGGGAACGGATTCGGGATCGCTGTGGCATACCGCACTTATATAGGTGGTGATGATGCTGTCGGCAAGGATCTCGGTTTCCTGCTCGCCGATCTCATGTACGCGGCCGTCCTCGCCCATGCAGGCCTTGATAAAGTGCTCCAGCACGTAGTGAATAAAGGAGCCCGCGTCGGCATAGCTGACGGTTGCGGGAGCGCGCTTGCGCAGATTGAGAATATTCTCGGTAAAGAAGCGATAGGGACAGCTTGCAAATACCTGAATTTTGGATTTGCTTAAGTAAAGCTTGTCTCCCAGCAGCGAACGCGCTGCCTCGGGCGAAAGCGCGGGCAGATGCACGGGCGCTTGGTCCTGCGCGTTTGCGACAACGGCGGTAGGCAGATGCACCTGCACCGGCTTGCAATCGGGGAAAAGATACAGAACGCGCTGCCATGCCACGCCTGCGGAGGTATCCTTACCTGCCGTATTTTTCTCGGAGCGGGAGAGCAGCAGGCGCTCGCAGGGCTTTGTCATGGCGCGGTAGACGTAAAACAGCTCGGCAGAGGAGCGGATCTCCTTGGTTTTGTGCATGCCAAAGCCAAGGTCGCCGAGAATGAGTCTGTCCTGCTCGGAAAGCAGGCCGGAATCGCTCACGGAAGCGGGGAATTCGCCCTCGTTGAGTCCCAGCAAGAGCGAGATTTTGACGTGGTCGATACGCATGGTGGCCGCAGAGCCGATCATGACGCAATCCTGCACGGAAGGAACCGAGCCGATATCACTTTTGGCAAGCATGACAGAAAGTGCCTGCGCAAATTCCGCAGGAGAAAGCGTTTCTTCGGGCAAAAGCGTAGCCAGCTCTGCCAGAATCTGCGTCAGAAAATCGTAAATGCGCACCGTATCACCCGCCTCGCGGATCTGATCCAGCGAGAGCTGCGTGGCAGCCAGCTCGGAAAGTCGCTTGGCGACCTGCAGCGTATTCAGATATTCCCAAACGGCGGCGCACATATCCGGCACGCCGGTAGCGGCACGCAAGCGGATCTCCAGCGTTTGCAAGGGCAAAATGACCGCCTCGCGCACGCGGTTGGCCGCCGCCAGAATTTCCACGGCACGGGGAGACATGGCCTCGGCATAGCCGTCGGGATTCATGGTCCAGACCTCGGCAAAAAAGCGCGAGCCACCGATGTTCCAGGTTTCACAATAGTCCTCAAAGCGGTCCATGTCTGCGTTATCCACACCGCAAAGACCGGTGTGCAAGAGGGTCATGACGTCGGCACGACGATAGCCCGTGCAAACGCAGCGCAAGGCACTCTGCAACAGTCTTGCCGCGGGATACGTGCTGACGTCCGAGCGACGGGAAAGAAAGTAGGGCACGTGATATTGCTCCATGGCGCGGTCAAGAATGCCTCTCCAGGCATCCACGTCGCGCACCACCACCGCAATCTCCCCGGGAGCATAGCCCTTAGACATCAGATCCACGATGTGCAAGGCCGCGGCGTCCGCCTCGGCGTACGGATTTTCGCAAACGAACATGGAAATGGGCATTTGCTTACCGGTTTTGGGCTCGGGATCGGCGCAGAAATTCCAAAGCTTTTGCTCAAGCGCGATCAGATCGCCGTTGGTGGTGCGGATGCTGTGCGTCAGCGTCAGCGTATCGGTCTGCTGATCAAGCTCCCGGCATGTGCGCAAAAGCCGCGCGTAGGTGTTGGCCTGCTCCTCCATGTGCGGGGGAATGCTTTGGGAATCGGGCAGGCAAAGCGTCAGCGCTACGTCGTCTGCCTGGGCAAAGATCTGCCGCAGCACGCGGTATTCGGGCGAGGTAAAGCTGGTAAAGGAATCGATATAAACGCGCGTATCGGTGAAAAATTCGCCGTGTCGCTCCAGCGTGTCGGCAAGGCGCGTCAGCTTATCGGCGGGATCGCCGCCAAAGCCGTCGTCAAGCATATTCTCAAAGCAAGCCCACACAAGCGAAATATCGCGCATTTTGTGGTATAGCGGGGAATCCTCTCCCATTTTTTCGCAGGCGCGCTCGGCATCCGCAGGCGTCATACCTGCGGCGCGCAGCTCCTCGGCAGCGCTCAGCATCAGTGCAGGCAGCGCGGGGTCGGAGGTGTTGCGGTATTGCTCCAGCATGCCCGAAAGCTCGCGCAGGGCTTTCCACATATAAAGCGAGCGTGCTGCTGCGGAAACAGGTTCTGCCGCAATGCCGCCGTAAAGCCCGAACAACTTTTCGGCAAGGCGCGAAAAGCTGAAGATTTCAAAGTGCAGCCCCGCACCCTCGGGCAGGGAGGAAAGCAAACGGTGCTCCGCGCTGTAAACCTCTTGCTCGGGCACGATCAGAATTGCTTTTTTGCCCGCCTTGACGTCCTCGCGGATGCAGCCCTCAACGTATGCGGATTTGCCGCAGCCGGAATGGCCGAAAACAAAGGTAATCATAGCTTTTCCTCCTTGATCTGTATATTTCTCTGTATGGTATTGCGGCCGCGCCACGCATAAGCGCGACGGGCAAAGTCCTCGTCCGACATGCCCTGTATGGTGGCAAGATCGGGGGTAGGGAGCAGATCCTCCAAAAAGTAGGAAACCGTGGTATAAAGCGTACCCGCGCGGCGAGCGGCCTTGGTGTAAGGGCAGGCCTCCTGGCAGGTGTCGCAGCCCCAGGTAAGGGGGTGATTTCGCAAAAGCTGTGCTTGCTCGGCGTCAAGCTCGCCCTTTTTCTGCGTCAGATCCGATAGGCACTCCTGCTTGCAAAGCTGCACGGGGCATGCGCGACGGCAGGCACCGCAATCGGGGCAATGACAGACGGGAAGAGCAGCGTTTTCCGTTTTCATGGTGGTGATGATCTCACCGAGGAACACGTAAGAGCTGTGCCGTTCGGTCAGCAAAAGTCCGTTTGCACCCATGATGCCAAGCCCCGATTTGCAGGCGGCGTCCACCTCGGCAATGGGGGAGTGATCGGCAAAGCCGGCAAAGGTGTGCTCGGAAAAATCGGCACGCAGCGCGGGCAGGACACGGGCAAACAGCGCGTCAAAGTACGCGTGGTAATCCTTGGCCACGGCGTACATGGATACCGTGCGATTTTCGCAAGGCACGGCATAGGGTACGGCCAGCATGATGACCGATCCCTCCGCGATCCCCGCACGTTCAAGCAGATAAGGGCGCAGTACGCGGCAATCCGCGAGAGATATGGGGCTACCGACCAAAATTCCGTCGGGCAGATATTTTGCAAAATCCATTTCGTTGCGTCCTTTCTCTAAGTCTTTTCTTCATTATATCAAAATTCGCGCAAAAAAACAAGCGGCATACGCCGCTTTTGCTGATTATTTCTGTTTTTTTGTGCGTCTATGGTGTTCACACGGTTACAATTCGTAGGGGAGGATGATATCCTCCCCTACGACCATATCGTCATCATATCTTTTTTACGAAATAAGTACCGAAGATATTTGCTTTACAATGCCATTTCGTTGTTTTCCTAAATTCAACGACTTTTTATGATATCTTCATAGAACTGTCACAAAGGTTATATATAATAAAATCAGAAAAATCTGCACGATTTTGATTTGGAATAATTTGGAGGTTGGTATGTATCACATTTTAGTTGTAGACGACGAATCCAGAATCCGTGCCATCATCCGCAAGTACGCCGAGTTTGAGGGACATACGGTTACCGAGGCGACCGACGGGATGGATGCGGTATACAAGTGCCGCGAGAATACCTACGACATGATCGTTATGGATATCATGATGCCCGAGCTGGACGGCTTTTCGGCTTGCCGCGAGATCCGCAAGATCACGCAAACGCCTATCATCATGCTCTCGGCCAGAGGCGAGGAATACGATAAGATCAACGGCTTTGAGCTGGGCATTGACGACTACGTGGTCAAGCCGTTTTCTCCCAAGGAGCTGATGCTGCGCGTGGAGGCGGTGCTCAAGCGCGTGGGCAGAAGCATGGAGCAGGGAAACAAGCCGCAAAATCAGATCGTGGAGCTGGACGGCGGAGGCCTTCGCGCCGACCTGACCGCACGTATCGTTTACATAGACGGCGAGCGCGTGGAAATGTCGCCCAAGGAGTACGACCTGTTCTTCTACATGCTGGAAAACCGCAATATCGCGCTCTCGCGTGAAAAGCTGATCAGCGAGGTGTGGGGCTACGATTTCTACGGCGACGCAAGAACGCTGGATACGCATATCAAGCTGCTGCGTAAGAGCCTTGGCAAATACAGCGCGTATATCGTAACGCTGCGCGGCATGGGATACCGCTTTGAGGAAGTCAAATGAGCAAGGCTGAAAAAAAAGAATGTACCTACCCGGGTGCCAGCGTTACCAGTAAGCTGCTGTTTTATTTTCTGATCTTTCTGATCATGATGCTCTTGGTGGTATGGGTGTTCCAGGTCATGCTGCTCAACGTGTTTTACCGCAATACCAAAATGAACGAAATGGAGCGCATTTCCGAAACCATTCAGGAATCCATCGCCATGGGCAACTTGCAGCCCGGCTCGCACGTGATCTCCCGTGCGGAGGAATACCTGATCTGCATTCGCGTTTTTCGCGTGTTGCCCGATGATCGCATGGAGCAGCTTTGGGATGCGGACGTCAACGACGAGTGCTTTTTGCACAACGTTCCGGAGGGCAAGGTGCTCTCCCTTTACCATAAGGCGCTGGCAGAGGACGGACATCTGCAAACCGTGTTTCAGCGCTCGGGCAGACACCCCGCACTTGAGATGGAGAGCGGACAGGAACCAAGTCACGTAGGCAACCGCATCTTTACCGAGCAGCTGAGCATGGTCAGCGTGGACGTGTGCTATGCAGGTGAGGAGCAAACGCCTTATGTCATTATGGTCAACTCTGCGCTGACACCGCTGAGTGCCACGGTAGCCACGCTGCGCGTGCAATTCGTATGGATCGCCATGATCTTAGTCGGTCTTGCGCTTTTGATGGCTATGGTATTTGCGCGAAGCATTGTCTCTCCCATCGTGCGCATGAACCAGACTGCCAAGCAGCTGGCAAAGGGAAATTACGACGTACACTTTGAAGGCGAGGGGTATCTGGAAACGCGTGAACTTGCCGATACCTTGAACTACGCCTCCAAGGAGCTTTCCAAAAACGACCGCCTCCAAAAGGAGCTGATCGCAAACGTTTCGCACGATCTGCGCACGCCGCTGACGGCGATTTTAGGTTACAGCGAGCTTTTGGAGACCGAAACGCTCTCGGCCGAAGGACAGGAACGCCTGGCGCGTCTGCTGCAAAAGGCCGGATACATGAGCGAGCTTTTGGAATCGCTTTTTGAACTGACAAAGGTCTCCAGCGGGGCGATCGAAGCCAAGCGTGAAGAGATCGACCTGATCCGCCTCTTGGAGCAGACGATCGGCCTCTTCGACGACCAGCTTGCGATGGAGGGCATGGTGACATACAAGGTGCGCACCGCCTTCTCACGCAATCGGTTCAGAAAATCATCGTTACAAACAAAGGTGCCTGTAAACTCCGTGTCATAACCCGTTTCACGATACTTCAAAGCCTTCACTTCCACAC
>JAZNYL010000038.1:0-6771 GCA_045594445.1 Eubacteriales bacterium | reverse complement strand
GCCCGTAAATCCCGACACTGCGTGTCGCGCTCCGCGTTCGACTCCACTTCGTTCCGCTCAGGATGACACGGGCAGGGCTGCGCATCATAATAAACGAAAGCAGAAGCCTTCATCAAAGACTTCTGCTTTTTCGTTATTTTCTGCTAAATTCTCAGCCCATGGGGCTGTTTTTTCTTTATTCTGCTTGTGTTTCGCACCAGTAGCAACGCCAGATGTCGTTCTCGGCGTCGGTCTGTACGAAAAGATGCTCGATTTCCTGCTCAACCTGACAGATGCAACGGCCGTTGCGGCAGGTCTTGGTGTCCTTGTGGATCAGGCCGTCCACCACGCGGAAGGACTGATAATCATTCTTGGCATCCTCCAAAAGGCGGAGAATGAGTGCCATGCGCATCAGCTTACCGTTAAGCACCTGCTTGAAGTAGCAGGCTCTGGGATCTTGGTCAATGGCAACCGAAATCTCGTTGACGCGGGGCAGGGGATGCAGGATGGCAAGGTCTGCCTTGGCGGTCTCCAGCTTGTCGGGTGTGAGAATATAGCTGTCCTTAAGACGCTGATACTGCGCCTCGTCCGCAAATCTCTCGCGCTGCACGCGGGTCATATACAGAATATCCAGCTCGGGCATTGCGGCCACAAGATCTGTGGTCTCGCGGTAGGTCATACCCTTTTTGTCCAGCACCTCGGCAAACATGTATTCGGGCAAGCGCAGCTCCTCGGGGGAGATCAGCACTACCTTGATGCCCGTGTAGCGGGAGAGGGCATTGATCAGCGAGTGCACGGTTCTGCCGTACTTGAGGTCGCCGCAAAGACCTACGGTCAGATTGTTCAGTCTGCCTTTTTCGCGATAAATGGTCAAAAGGTCAGCCAAGGTCTGCGTAGGATGGCAATGTCCGCCGTCACCCGCGTTGATGACGGGAATGGATGCCGCCTGCGCTGCCACCAGTGCCGCACCCTCTAAAGGATGACGCATGGCAATGATATCTGCATAGCAGGAGACGGTTTTGGCGGTGTCCGCCACGCTCTCGCCCTTGGCAGCAGAGGACGCCCCTGCGCTGGAGACCGAGATCACGTTGCCACCCAAGGACAGCATAGCTGCCTCAAAGCTCAGGCGAGTGCGCGTGGAGGGCTCAAAGAATAAGGTCGCTAAAATCTTGCCGTCGCAAGTGTGTGCGTATTTCTCGGGGTGGTCTGCAATGTCGCAGGCCACCGCGATCATACTGTCAAGCTCCTCGACGGTCAGGTCGACCGTATCGATCAGACTTCTTTTCATATTCGTTATACCTTTTTGGGAATATTGTGGGTGAATCAAGCCTTCGCGCCGTTGACGGCGAGGTAATTCTTGATGCGGGTGACGTTCTCCTTGTTCTTGGGATCCTCTTCGAGGTACTCGATGATGTCGTAAACGTCAACGATGGAGTATACGGGGAAGCCGAACTGCTCCTCAATCTCCTGCATAGCGCCCTTCTCGCTCTGGCCCTTTTCCTTGCGGTCGACCATGATGAAGGTAGCGGCTACCTTGCAGCCCTCGAGGTGGGAGAGAATCTCCATCGACTCGCGGATAGCGGTGCCGGCGGTGATGACGTCCTCGATGATAACGATCTCCTCGCCGGGTGTGGGAACGTAGCCGACGAATACGCCGCCTTCACCGTGGTCCTTGACCTCCTTACGGTTGAAGAAGAAGGGAACGTTGAGGCCGTTCTTGGAGAGCGCCACAGCGGCGGAAACGGAGAGGGAAATACCCTTGTAGGCAGGGCCGTAGAGCACAGCCTGCTTGTTGCCGAGCTTTTCAAAATATGCCTTAGCGTAGAATTCGCCCAAGGTAGCGATGTCGTTACCGGTTTTGATCATGCCCGCATTGATGAAATAGGGGATCTTGCGGCCGGACTTTGCGGTGAAGTCACCGAATTTCAGAACGCCGGCGGACTCCAGAAACTGTATAAATTCTCTCTTGTAGCTTTCCATGTTGATTCTCCTAATCCTTAGTTATTTAGTCGCAGAACTCTGCCACGCAGCGGTCGTAAGCGGCCACGGGGTCGGCTGCTGCGGTGATGGGACGGCCGACCACGATGTAGTCGGAGCCGATCTTCTTTGCTTCTGCAGGGGTCATGACGCGAACCTGGTCGCCCTTATCGCCGTCCGCAAAGCGAACGCCGGGAGTTACGGTTACGAAGTCCTTGCCGCAAGCGTCGTGTACCTTGCCTGCTTCGAGGGGAGAGCAAACGATGCCGTCAAGACCGGACTTTTTTGCGTTCTGTGCGTAGTGCATGACGACCTGATCAATGGGAGCATCGATCAGCAGATCCTCGGCCATGCGCTCCTGGCTGGTAGAGGTCAGCTGGGTAACCGCAATCAGCAGAGGACGGGTGCCGTCGGGTCTGGTCAGACCCTCAAGTGCTGCTTCCATCATAGCGCAGGTGCCTGCTGCGTGCAGGTTGCACATATCAACGTCCAGACGGGAAAGTACGTTCATGGCCTTCTTGACCGTGTTGGGGATATCGTGCAGCTTGAGGTCGAGGAAAATCTTGTGGCCGCGAGCCTTGATCTCGCGAACGATGTCCGGACCCTCGGCATAGAACAGCTCCATACCGATCTTCAGATAAAGAGATTTGTTTTCAAATTTGTCAAGGAATGCAAGTGTGTCAGCCTTGGACGCGAAGTCACAAGCAATGATTACGTCTTTTCCCATTAGTGTGCGCCTCCTATAATATCTTGTAAATTCTGAATTCCGTATTTGTCCATGACGCGCGGCAGGTCGTCGATGATGTTCTTGGCCGCGCAGGGGTCGATCAGGTTTGCCGCACCGATTTCCACGGCTGTAGCACCCGCCAGCATCATTTCAATCACGTCCTCGGCCGTGGAAAGTCCGCCCATGCCGATGATCGGAATCTTGACTGCCTCGTAAACTCTGTAAACCATGGAAATGGCCACGGGCTTGATGGCAGGCCCCGAGAAACCGCCGGATTTGTTGTAGATCACGGGCTTCTTGGTCTTCAGATCAATGCGCATGCCCATGAGTGTGTTGATCATGCTGATGCCGTCCGCACCCGCCTCTTCGCAAGCCTTTGCGATGGAGACGATGTCGGTGACATTGGGCGAGAGCTTAATGTATACGGGCTTGGTGGTCACGGCCTTGACGGCGCGGGTGACCTCGGCTGCTGCTTCGGGCGAAGTACCAAAGCTCATGCCGCCGCCGTGTACGTTAGGGCAGGAGATATTGACCTCCAGCCAGCCGACCTGAGGCTCTGCGTCCAGCTTTTGGCAGGTGTAAGCGTAGTCCTCGATCGAAAAGCCCGAGACGTTTGCCATAACCGGCTTGTGGAAGCACTTTGCCAGCAGCGGCAGCTCGTGCGAGATGACCGCGTCCACACCGGGATTCTGCAATCCGACGGCGTTGATCATACCAGCGGTGCACTCTGCAATGCGGGGCGTGGGGTTGCCAAAGCGGGGATCCTTGGTCGTGCCCTTGAAGGAAAACGTGCCAAGGCAGTTGATGTCATACCATTCGGCAAATTCGTAGCCGTAGCCAAACGTGCCGGATGCGGGGATGACCGGGTTATCGAGCATAATGCCCGAAAGATTAACCTTTGTGTTTACCATACGATCTCCTCCTTTACCAGTACAGGGCCATCCTTGCAGATGCGCTTGTTGCCGTATTTGGTTTTGCAGGAGCAGCCCATGCATGCGCCAAAGCCGCAGCCCATGCGCTCCTCAAAGCTGAACTGGCCCGAGGTGACCGACGCAGCATTGACTGCCTTGAACATCGGCATAGGACCGCAGGTGTAGAAGTAGGTGTAAGAAAGCTCGGTCAGTACGCTTGTCACAAAGCCCTTGGTGCCAAAGGAGCCGTCTACGGTGGTCACAAAGACCTCTGCGCCCAATGCCCTGAACTCTTCTTCGTAAAAGATCTCGTCCTTGGTGTTGAAGCCCAGAATGACCTTGACCTGCTTGCCCTCGGCGATCAGCTTACGGCAAAGACCGTAGAGCGGGGGAATGCCCACGCCACCGCCGATCAGCACGGGAGAGGTGCCGCTTGTGCTTGTGTCGTAGCCGTTACCAAGACCGGAAAGCAGATCGAATACGTCGCCCTCCTTGGCCTTGGCCAGCTTTTCGGTGCCTGCGCCCACCACCTTGTAGATCAGCGTGATGGTGCCTGCATTGTGATCGTAATCGCATACCGAAATGGGGCGGCGCAGGTACAGACCGTCAATCTTGAAGTTGACGAACTGACCGGGGCGGGAGAGCGACGAGGTGTCGCCCTCTACTACCATGCGGTATACGGTGCTTGTCAGTTGTACGTTGGATTGTACGCGATAAAGTCCCTGATTCATAGCGTCTCCTTTATTACGAGTCGATGGTGGAGATGCCCAGCGTGGTCTCTTCCAGTACGTCGAGGAGCACCTTGACCGTGTCAAGAGCGGTAAAGATGGTTACGTTGTTTTCCACGGCGCACTGTCTGATCTCCTGACCGTCCGAGATACCGCCCGAGCCGCTGACGTCACGGGTGTTGATCACGTAGGTCACGTAGCCACCGCGAATGGCGTTGGGAATCTCGTCGCTGCCGTCACCGATCTTGGCAAGAGCGTGGGTGCGGACACCGTGCTCCTTTAAGAATTTGGCTGTGCCTGCAGTACCCTGAATATTGAAGCCCATGTTGTAGAAGCGGCGGATGAGCGGCAGAGCCTCTTCCTTATCCTTGTCGGCAAGGGTAACGAGCACCGTGCCGTAGTTTACCACGTTGGTACCGCTTGCCTGCAGCGCCTTGTAAAGCGCGCGGGTCAGGCTGTTGTCGTAACCGATTGCTTCACCGGTAGATTTCATTTCGGGAGAGAGGTAAGCGTCAAGGCCACGCAGCTTTGCAAACGAGAACGCGGGTGCTTTGACGTAGTATCTCTTCTTTTCTGCGGGATAGATGTCGGTAATGCCCTGCATCTTGAGCGTCTGACCAAGCATGACCAGCGTGCCCATGTCGGCAAGGCTGTAGCCTGTGGACTTGGAGAGGAAGGGAACGGTACGCGAGGAACGGGGGTTGACCTCGATGATATAAACGTCATCCTTTTCATCTACGATGAACTGGATGTTGAAAAGACCTACGATGCCGATAGCAAGGCCCAGCTTCTTGGTGTAGTCCAGAATGGCATTCTTGACCTTGTCGGAAAGCGAGAAGGAGGGGTAAACCGAGATCGAGTCGCCCGAGTGAACGCCGGTACGCTCAACCAGCTCCATGATACCGGGTACGAAGACGTCGGTGCCGTCGCAAACTGCGTCAACCTCAACCTCCTTGCCCTGAATGTACTTGTCAACCAGTACGGGCTTGTCCTCGTCGATCTCAACTGCGGTGTGCAGGTAGGTGCGCAGCTGCTGCTCGTCTGCCACGATCTGCATAGCGCGTCCGCCCAGCACGAAGGAGGGACGAACCAGCACGGGGTAGCCGATCTCGGCTGCAGCGCGAACGCCGTCCTCAATGACCGTAACCGCACGGCCCTTGGGCTGGGGAATATTCAGAGAGGAGAGCACTTTTTCAAATGCATCGCGGTTTTCTGCCTTTTCAATCGCTGCGCAGTCGGTACCGATCAGCTTGACGCCTCTCTCGGTCAAGGGAGCTGCCAGGTTGATGGCGGTCTGGCCGCCAAGGCTGGCGATCACGCCCTCGGGCTGCTCAAGGTGCAGGATGTTCATGACGTCCTCTACGCAAAGAGGCTCAAAATACAGCTTGTCCGAGCAGGTGTAGTCGGTGGAAACGGTTTCGGGGTTGTTGTTGATCACGATTGCCTCGTAGCCTGCGTGGCGGATTGCATTGACCGCGTGCACGGTGGAGTAGTCAAATTCTACGCCCTGACCGATACGAATGGGACCCGAGCCCAGCACAACCACCTTTTTGCGGTCGGAAACCACGCTCTCGTTCTCATGCTCGTAGGTGGAATAGAAGTAGGGGATATATCCCTGTGCCTCTGCGGCGCAGGTGTCGATCATCTTGTAAACGGGGAAAATTTCGTTCTGCTCGCGCATGTGCCATACGTCGATTTCGGGGCAGCCCCACAAAGAGGCGATATAAGCGTCCGAGAAGCCCATCTTCTTTGCGCGGCGCAGCACGTCTGCGTCCTTGGGATTCTGCTTGACGGTTGCCTGCATCTGTACGATGTTGCGCAGCTTGTCCAGGAAGAACATGTCGATCTTGGTTGCAGACCAGATGCGTCCCGAGTCAGCGCCGTATTCCAGCAGCTTTGCAATGGCGTAGATGCGGTCGTCGGTGCCGTCTGCAATATACTTCATCAGCTCGTCCACGCTGTAGTCGTCAAACTTCTTCATATAGATGTGGTTGACGCCGATCTCCAGCGAGCGAACCGCCTTGAGAAGGCTTTCCTCAAAGGTACGGCCAAGGCTCATGACCTCACCGGTTGCCTTCATCTGGGTGGACAGCTTGTTGTTTGCGGAAACGAACTTATCAAAGGGGAAGCGGGGCATCTTGGTGACCACATAGTCCAGCGTGGGCTCCATGCAGGCGGGAGCGGTAGAGAGCATGATCTCGTCCAGGGTCATGCCGACGGCGACCTTGGCGGTAACGCGGGCGATGGGATAGCCGCTGGCCTTGGAAGCCAGAGCGGAGGAGCGGCTCACGCGGGGGTTGATCTCGATGAGATAATACTTGAAGCTGTAGGGATCCAGCGCGAACTGCACGTTGCAGCCGCCGGCGATCTTAAGCTCGCGGATGATCTTGAGCGCGCTTTCACGAAGCATCGCGCATTCCTTGAGGGTAAGGGTCTGGGCAGGAGCAAC
>JAZNYL010000037.1:0-24619 GCA_045594445.1 Eubacteriales bacterium | reverse complement strand
GAAGCGCAAAACCCCATTTACGTGCGCAACAGCGTCGAGGAGCTTTGCAATTATCTTGACGAGCTGTTCGGCTACGACCGCATGAAGCTTTGCAAGGAATACTTACGCAGATTTGAACGAGCTGCATAACGTCGGGCGGGGCTTGCTCCGCCGCACAATGAGTTTTTGATGAAAGGATGTCCGGGATGAACAGAAAATCCTCAACAATACTGATCGGCAGCGCGGTGCTCGGCATCGTCATGCTGCTGGCAATTTATATGGGTCTGATCGTCACGGGCGTGATCGATACAAGGCCCTCCGAGCTTGTGGTGATAGCAGGCAGCGCACAAAAGGAATTTGACGGCGAACCCTTGGAGTGCCACGAATATACAATCAAGCGCGGAAAACTGCAAAAGGGGCACAAGATCGAGGCCGAATTTGACGCGACGCTGACAGAGGTGGGCAGCGTGGAAAACGTGGCGCGCATCAGGATCGTGGATGGTCTTGGCGCGGACGTGACCAATCATTACAGACTGGAAACCCGCCCGGGCAAGCTGACCGTCTCTCCCTGCAAGCTGGTGCTCAAATCGGGCGACGCGCAAAAGGTCTACGACGGAAATTGGCTCAAATATGAGGATTGGCAGATCGTGACCGGCAAGATTCCGGAAGGATATACGGTAAATGCCAAGTTTTCCGGCCAGCAAACCGAGCCGGGCTCGTCCAAGAACTCCTTTGCGATCTCGGTTCGCAATAAGCTGGGCGCAGCCGATCACAATTTTTCCGTTTCTTATATTTACGGCACGCTGACCGTGACCAGACGCCCCTTGACCGTGACCTCTTACGGTGCGTCCAAGATCTACGACGGCACCCCCTTGCGTTACGAGTCCTACACGGTGGACGGGAATTTGATAGACGGACACGTGCTGGATACCAATTTTCCCATCAGCATTACCGACGTTGGCACCGTGACCAATAACGTGACCGTTTACGTGCGCAATAAGTATTCGGACGGCACCATGGGCGGCGACGTTTCCCGCTATTATGACGTGACCGTGCGCGTAGGCACTCTGGAGGTCAAGCCGCGTCCCATTGAGGTCTCGGCAAGTCCCTGTATCAAAAATTTCTCGGGCGACGTGTTGCCCGAGGGCAAATGGTATATCACCAAGGGCTCGCTTGTGGAAGGACACGAGCTGAGCGCAAAGGTGGATGTGATGCTTGATCAAGAGGGCACGGTGGAATTTATCCTGCACGACGTGCATATTTTCGCAGATCCGGGAGAGCGTTATGATCCCATGATTGTTCCCGTGGAAGTGACGGATAATTACGAGATCTCGCTCTATCACGGCATTGACCGCGATCAGAGTGCCAAGCTGACGATTGCCTCGGGCTCCAAATCCGCGCCTTATACGGGAGAGCCCTTGACCTGCGAGCAGTATGCCGTTGTGTCAGGCGAATTGGAGTCCGGCCACGTCGTCTCTCCGCTCTTTACGGGCTCACAAACCGAGATCGGATTTTCGGATAATACCTTCTCGGTCGTGATTATGGACCGGGAAACGGGTGAGGACGTGACCTACCGCTATGATATTGAGTATGCGTACGGCATACTGGAGGTGTATGCATCCGCGCCCTTTACGGGCGGAGAGATCGCGGATGGCGGCGATCTGGACGACGAGGTGCAGAATCAGGACGCCGTTGCTGCCTGCGTGTGGGCGGATAAGAGCGGTAAGGTCTATTTGCGCTGGAAGAGCTACGGCGAATATACCTATTATCCAAGCACCGATTCCTGGGGTTGGAGCGAGGCGATGGCGTATCCCTTTGCCTCCTTGAATATGCTGCACAGCACGGGCAAGGCTCTGGCTGCGCACGGCAAAACCCCTGTTCGCTATGAAATTGAGATTTACGGAAATCAGTATCTGATTCCCAACTATACGGCAAAGGGACCCGAGGGCGCGTATAACGACGTGGTTACCTCTCCCTATACCACTGCCTATACGTTGGAGGGATACGGCTGGGAGTATTCCTATACCGACGCGCTGCGCTACGCAGTTTCGGGCTTGAACGACGAGCAGATGAAAGCGTATACCGAGTTTGTTTACGCGCAGTATCTGAGCGTGCCTGATTCTACAAGGAGTGCGCTGCAGGAAATTGCCGCGCAGCACGGCTTGTCTCCCGACCGCCTTTCCATCATTGAGGACGTGGCAAGCTTTATTCGCTCGTCGGCTGTGTATGATCTGAATTATCCCGCATGCCCTGCAGGGCAGGACGACGTGGTGTATTTCCTGACCGAGTCCAAGAGCGGCGTGTGCCGCCACTTTGCAAGCGCGGCCACCCTGATGTACCGCACGCTGGGCATTCCCGCGAGATACGTGGTGGGCTACAGCGTTTATGCCGGCGCTGCGGACCGTACCGAGGTGCGCGGTGCAGACGCGCACGCATGGGTAGAGGTCTTTATCCCCGGATTTGGCTGGGTAAGAATCGACCCCACGCCCGCATCGGGCAGCAGCGATACCCCGGACGACGCGCTGGAGCTGACGCCGGTCAAGCTGATCGGCTACTATAACGGCTTGCCGTACCGCGCGAGTGCAGAGCACGTGGTCATTACCAAGGGCAGCCTGCAAGAGGGACATAAAATTACCTATATCGAGGTCAGCGGCTCGCAAACCGAGGCAGGCGTCGGCACGTCCAGCATCGGTGAGGTACGCATTGAGGATGCGGCTGGCAACGACGTGACGGCAAGGTATCGCATCGTGCGTCACGACGGCATGATTGAGGTCCGAAAGCCCACGCTGACCGTGGTTGCCACCTCTGCCAAAAAGGTGTACGACGGACAGGCGTTGTTGGCGCGAAGCTTTACTTATTCCTTTAAAAATGCAGATTTTGCAAGCACTTATACGGTCAGCGCAAGCGTGTGCGGATCGCAGACCGAGATCGGTCAGAGCGAGTGCGTGGCAGAAAACGTGACCGTCACGGATACCAACGGACGCGACGTCACAAGCAATTTTGACGTTCGCTACGTCAGCGGCACGCTCAAGGTTTACCTGTATGAGCTTACCGTGCGCACCGAAAGCCTTTCCAAAACCTACGACGCAATTCCGCTGCAGAGCGCGGAGATTGAGTATGACGCAGCTGCACTTTACGAGCGCGGGCACGTGCTGACTTACACCCTGCCTTCGCTTGAGAGCGTTGGCAGCATTTCCAATGTACCCGATTGGCGCATTCTGGACGCGGACGGACAGGACGTTTCGGCACAGTACGACGTGCGCGTATCTGCGGGTGTGCTGCACATTCGTCCCGTGGAGCTTACCGTGCGGACCGACAGCGCGCAAAAGGTTTACGACGGCCGTCCTTTGCGCGTGGACGGATATACCCTGTTAGAGGGCATGCTGGTGGAAGGGCAGTCCCTGGACAGCTATCGCATTCAGGGCAGCCAGACCAACGTGGGCATCAGCGATTGCATCGTGACCGAGATGCGTATCGTGGATACGTACGGCCGCGACGTGACCGCCAATTATCAGATCACCATTCTGCCGGGTACGCTCAGCGTACTGGCACCTTAAAAAACAAAAAACACTCCGGAGAAAATTCATGATGTACGAGGCGTATGAGAAAAAGGTCAGAGGGTATCTTCCCGCGGCCAGAATACTCAAAATATGCGTCAAGTGCGCCATCGCTTTGCTGATTGTGGCGGCGGTTGCGTTGCTTGGCTATCTCTCGTTGCGCGGAATTTACTTCGGAGAGTTTTGCTTACAGAGTGAGCACGTTGCGTTTGGAGATCAGCCGAAGTACGAGTGCTTCGTGCTGTTCGGAAGGTGCGAGAGCGAATATGCCGTACCGGGTGGCGAGTGGTCGGCAAAGCAGCCCACCGCACCCGGAGAATACCGCGTGCGTGGCGTGATCACCAAGGGATTTTTCGGAAAAAAGATATACAGCGAGGAGGCAACGGTGGTTTTATATCGCCGCACTGTCTTGCTGACGCCGAGCACCAAGTTTGGCGCAGCCGTACCGTACGGCGAAAAACCCGAATACGGCAAGCATTGGGAAATTGCTTCGTCACAGCTGGCCAAGGGGCACAAGGTGGAAATCGCCGCAGTTTCTTCCTATGAATACGACGGCATGGGCGGCATGACTTTGGTTGTTGATCCCGCGTCGGTGATCATTTGTGACCGAAACGGAAACGACGTCACCTCGGGCTATTCTCTCTCGGGCGGACGCGGTACGGTCAAGGTCAAGAAAAGAGATCTGACGATCGTCGTGGCCAACGAAATGAAAAACGGCCGACCTGTGGATATCGTCAAGGTCTACGACGGTCTTGGTGGCAGCACCTCGCATTATTTCCAGACCTCGGGATCCTTGCTGCTTGGCGATACGCTGAGCGTGGTGGCCACCAACAACCAAGGCGACGCGGGCAGATACAACAACACAGCGCGCGTCAAGGTGTTCTCGCAGTCGGGGCAGGATCGCACCGTCTATTACGATCTGAAGGTGGACGTTTGCAAGATTATCATTCAGAAGCGTCCTTTGCGCATCTCCACCCCGGACGTGACGCTGGAATATACCGGTACCATGCAGCACACGAGCGAGTATCGCGTGGAAGGCGGCACGTTGGCTGCAGGGCAGTTTATCAAGCTGGTGCACAGCGCCCAAACCGGCGTCACCGACGTCACAAGTCGCCCCGTGGACAACAAGGTGCAGGTGCAGGTCATGTGGGGCAATCAGGACGAGACCAAAAACTATGATATTACGTATGATTTCGGCTCTTTGACCGTCAAGCCGCGCACGCTGTACGTGCGCACGGGCGACAGCCACGGACTTATATATAACGGAAAGGCGCAAAGCTGGACCGCGTACAGCGTCGTGCAAGGCAGCCTTGCACGCGGGCATAAGCTTTCCCCCTCGAATGCGGCCACACAAACAAAGCCGGGCAGCTGCGTCAACCGCGTGGACTACGCGATTATGTCCTCAGACGGCAAAAATGTGACCAAGAATTATGATTTCAAGGTGACGTACGGCACGCTGAGTGTAGAAAAAGGCGCACCTCTGCGCCTGGAGCTTGAGCCCTTGTTCAAAACCTACGACGCCTCTCCCTTGGCTCCCTCCGCATACAGCGCAGACACGCTGTTCAAAGTGGTAGGCGGTGCGCTGCTTGGCGACGATTATATTGAGATTTTAAGCACCCAAGGCTCGCAGACTGAGGCGGGGGAGAGCACCTATACCGTGCAGTACCGCATCATGCACAAGGAAGGAGTCGGCGCGGCGGTGGATGCCACCGATTGGTATGCCGCAAGCCTTACGGGCGAAGGAAAATTGACGGTTGCCAAGCGCACCTTGGTCATCAAGTTTGATCCCATTACCACCCAATATCACGGCCAAGCGGTCACAGCACCGTGGCCGGACGGAACCAATCAGTTGATTGAGAATTACGAGGGCAAGGGGCACGCAATCCGATTTGCTCCGAACGTGCTGGATGCCGTCGTGTATACCAAAAACGGGCAGGTCGTGTCCGCGCCCGTGGACGTTGGCTCTTATACCTATACCATTCCCGAGGAATATATTTCGGTTGTGGCAAAGAGCAGCGGCGCGGATCGCACCAAGAATTATGACTTCCGATTTGAGGGCAACACCATCAAGATCGAGGGCATCGGGCTTACGCTGACTGCGCCGAGTGCGTCCAAGCAATATGACGGCACACCGCTCTCGGCAGCAGATCTGCCAAATGACGGCGTGGGCGTAGAATGGGGAGTAGGCGGCTATCACGTATCCTTTGCGCTGACCGGCTCGCAGACCGACGCGGGTACTTGCCCGGTCGGATTTACAGGCATCGTCATTACCGACACGCGCGGACGCGACGTCACGGCCAACTTTGACGTCAAAATCACGCAGGGCAAGCTGACCGTCACGCCTGTGCCGATCTCGGTGCGTTCGTCAAGCGGAAACAAGGTGTATGACGGCAAGCCCATGGAAAACGCCACGCAAATGACGCTGATCTCGGGCAGTCTGATCCCCGGCCACGTGCTGGGCGGCTCGGTCAATGTCGATTACGTCACCGACGTGGGTACGCATAAAAACGATAAGGTCGCCCCCAAGGTGTATTCCGCCACGGGGCAGGACGTCACCCGCAATTATATGATCACGCTCACGCCCGGACGCTATACCGTCAAGCAAGCAACCTTGCATATCGGCGCGCCGATCGTGCAGGGTGAGTATACCGCACGGCCGTATTCGGGCACGTGTGATGCAACCAAGTATGCCCAGGGGCTTGTCCCGGGTCAGAAGGTGCAGCTTGCCGTGGTTTCGGACGGCATCGAGCTTGGCGTGCATCCCATGCGCGTCACAGGCTGCGGCGTCATTGACGCACGCGGACGCGACGTCAGCAAGAATTACGTGATCACTTATACCGACGGCGAGGTGGAGATTATCCGACGCAAGATCGCGGTCACCACGGGTAGCAGCACGGTCAGATACGAGCAGGCTCCCGCCCTGAGCACCAATATTTCGGTTGGCGGCTCGGGATTGCTGGAGGGACACGAGATTCTGGGTGTCTTTACCTATGCCAAGGGGCTTTATGAGATCGGCGCGGTATCCAATACGCTGGAGTCGCTGCGCATCCGCGACGTAAACGGACGCGACGTGACCGATTATTACGATATTTCCTTTGTTTACGGCACGCTGTGCGTCAAGCCCATTGAAATCACGCTCGAAACGGGTAGCGCATATAAGGAAACGTACGACGGCAAGCCGATTTCGGCACCGTATTACGACCGCACCAAGGGACAGATGCTCAAGGGACATACGCTGTACGTGACGTATCGGTATACGAGCGGCATAAGCGACGTCGGAGCGTGGAAGAACGAGCTTTCAAGCATCCGCGTGCTGGATCAGAGCGGCAACGACGTCAGCTATATGTATGAATTTACGGTTCGTGCGGGCACGCTGGAGATTGCCAATCCCTATCCTCTGTATCTGCAATCGTTTGACGCAGAGAAGGTGTACGACGGCACGCCCCTGCAAAACAGAGAATATGTCTGCCTGACCGCGCTGCTGGACGGCCATCGCGTCAAGGGCGTCAATGCTGTCTCTTTGACGCGCGCAGGCGTTGCGGAAAACAGACTTTCACTGATCATCGCGGATCAGAACGGACGCGACGTCACGAAAAATTATCAGTTTATGTACGACGAGAGCACGCTTGGCATGCTGAGCGTCACGCCAAGAGATTTGTCGATTACGGTGGGGCACACCGAGCCGATCTACAACGGCAGCTGTGTGCTGACCATACCGCAATCGCAGCTGGAATGCATGGGCTTGGTGCCCGGGCAGAGCGTTGTGCTCAAGGTCGGAGTGGAGACGTCCGACGTGGGCGAGAAGCATGAGCTTGTCTTGGAATCCCCCCGTATTTACAACGCAAGCGGTGAGGACGTGACCGATTGCTACAATATTGCAGTCAGCAGTGAGCAGCTTTCTGTGCGCGTGCTGCACGCACCTCTGACGCTGTATCTGCCCGATCGCTATTCCAAGGAATACGACGGTTACGGCGTGGATTTGGAGCAGGCGGGGTATAAGCCCCTTGGCCTTGCGGCAGGGCATTACGTTGAGATGGATGCCCCCGAAACGCCTGCCCACGACGGTGCGCATACGCTCAGGATCCTTGCGTATGCGGTCTATGACCAAAACGGTGAGGACGTGACCGCCAATTACGAGATTCACACGAATTCCTGTACAGTCACCATCTACAAAAAGTATATCAAGCTGACCTCCGAGAGCGCGTCGCGCCATTATAACGGGCAGGAGCTTGTTTGTCACGAGCTCAAAAAGTATACGCTCAAGGGCGGATTTACGCTGGACGTAGTCTTTACGGGCTCGCAGACCGAGGTTGGCAAGAGTCAGAACACCTTTGAGGTTAAGGTTTACGATGCCGAGGGCAACGACGTCACCGCGTATTGCAACGTGGTCAAGACCTTTGGCACGCTGGAAGTCTGGGATCAGATCAAGCTGGAGCTGATCTCGGGTGACGCACTCAAGATTTTTGACGGAGAGGAGCTCGTTTGCCACCGGCTTTCGGATTACGAGCTGCCCGAGGGATATAGCTTAGAGGTCGTCTTTACGGGAGCGAGAACCGAGCCGGGTCAGAGCGAGAATACCTTTGAGGTATACGTTTTTGCTGCGGACGGCGAGGATGTGACCGATCGCTTTGCCATTACCAAAAAATACGGCACGCTGACCGTGCTGGAAAAGGCGGCGGATTATGAGCTTGTGCTGCGCTCCGAGAGCGCGTCCAAAACGTACGACGGCGAAGAGCTGACCTGCCCCAAGCTTGCACCCTACGAGCTGCCCGAGGGATTTTTCCTGGAGGTCACCTTCACAGGCTCTCAAACCGAGGTAGGCAAGAGCGAGAATACCTTTGTTGCACGCGCGTATAACGAGGCGGGCCAGGAGCTGACCGTCGTGTACGAATACGGCACGCTGGAGGTTTCTCTGGACGTTATTGTTACGGCGTACGAAAAGACCTTTACCTACGACGGCACGGAAAAGAACTGCGAGAAGGATGATTTCTGGACGCAGGGCTTGCCCGAGGGATATTCGGTAAGCGTGACGTTTGGCGCGGGATTGACGCTGACGGGCAGTAAGGACGTGGAGATGCTTGACGTGCGTGTGTACGATGCAAGCGGCCGCGATGTAACCGCGATGTGCAATCTCAAGGTACGCACGGCCAAGCTGACCGTGCTGCCCAGAATACTGACCGTGTACGTATACGGGCAGAGCGCGGACAGCATCGTTCCCGTGCAGGGCACGCTGGTAGACGGGCACACCATGTTTGCCGAGTACGGCGAGAATGGGGAATGCTACATTGAAATCACGGACGTGCACGGTGAGCTGGTTTACAGCAACCGCGGCGATTCGCCGGTCAAGAGCACGCTGTACGACGTGATCATTCAAAGATAAAATGCAGAATGCAGAATGCAAAATGCAGAATGATGATTGAAAACCCTTGCGCAAGCAAGGGTTTTCTTCGGCTATAAAAAAGCAGAAGCCTTTAAAGACTTCTGCTTTCGTTTGTTTTGCCGATAGGTTCTCCGCCTGCCGGGCTTACTTCTTTTTCTTGGGCTTTGCCCAGCCGGCCTTGTAGGTCGTTTTTTTCTTTTCGGTCTTTGCCACGGGTGCTGCGCCCGATTTTGTCGCGGGCTTTACCGAAGGCTTTGCGCCGCTCTTGACTGCGGGCTTTTTGCCTTGCGTGGACTTTGCACCCTGCGCCTTACCGCCGGGCTTTGTGCCGCGCGCTGCCACGCTGCCGCCTGCGGGGCGCACCAGGCAATCTGCCGAGTAGCCGATCAGATCCTCGCGGCCTGCCTTTTGCAGAGCCTCTCGCACCATGGGTGCGTTTTCGGGGCGGTTGTATTGGAGCAATGCACGCTGCAGCTGCTTTTCGTGGTAATCGGTGGCCACGTAAACCTGCTTGCCGTCCAGAGGGTTGATGCCTGTGTAGTACATGACGGTAGAGGCCGTACCGGGCGAGGGATAATAATCCTGCACCTGCTCGGGCGCGTAGTGGTGGCGCTTGAGGCAAAGTGCCAGCTCTATTGCGTCGTTGAGCGTCGAGCCGGGGTGGCTGGACATCAGATAGGGCACGAGATACTGCTCCTTGCCGACGGCCGCGCAAAGGTCAAAGTATTTGTCGCGGAATTGCTCGTAAACCGAGAAATCCGGCTTGCCCATGGCGCGAAGCACGGGCGAGGAGCAATGCTCGGGAGCTACCTTGAGCTGGCCGGATACGTGATCCTTAACCAGCTTTTTGAAAAAGGCGTCACTCTTATCGAGCAGCAGATAGTCGAATCGGATGCCCGAGCGGATAAAGACCTTTTTGACACGCGGGAGCGCCTCAATGCGCGATAGCAGCTCGATGTATTCGGTGTGATCCACCTGCAGATTGGGGCAGGGCTTGGGCGCCAGACACTTTCTGCCGGGGCAAACGCCGTCCGAGAGCTGCTTTTGGCAGGCAGGCGCGCGGAAGTTGGCGGTCGGTCCGCCCACGTCGTGAATGTAGCCCTTGAAATCGGGCATTTCGGTAATTTTCTTGGCCTCTGCCACGCAGCTCTCAATGCTGCGCGAGCGCACGGTGCGGCCTTGATGGAAGGCCAGCGCACAGAAGTTGCAGCTGCCAAAGCAACCGCGGTTGTGCGTGATTGAAAAGCGCACCTCTTCAATACCGGGCACGCCACCGTCCTTCTCGTAAGAGGGGTGGTAAGTACGTGTATAGGGCAGGGCGTAAACCGCGTCCAGCTCGTCGCGCTCCAACGGCTGCATGGGCGGGTTTTGCACCAGCATTTTGCCGTCGTATAATTCGCAGATCGCCTTACCGGTAATGCTGTCCTGATTCTTATATTGCACGCCGAATGCCTTTGCGTAGGCTGCCTTGTCGGTCTTGAGCTCGTTGTAATCAAAGGTAGCGGCTATGGGGAAGTGCACCGTGTCCTCGGGCTTGCCCAGCCATACCGTTCCGCGCACGTCGCGGATCTTTTTGATCGGCACGCCGCGATCCAAAAGCTGCGCGATGCGCACAAGGATCTTTTCACCCATGCCGTAGGTCAGAATGTCGGCGCGGCTGTCCACCAAGACCGAGCGGCGCACGCGATCCTCCCAGTAATCGTAGTGGGCAAAGCGGCGCAGGGATGCCTCCAGACCGCCCAGAATGATCGGCACGTCACCGTAGGCCTCGCGGATGCGGTTGGAGTAAACGATGGTAGCGCGGTCAGGGCGCAAGCCCATCTTGCCACCGGGGGAATAGTAGTCGTACGTACGTTTTTTCTTGGAAACCGTGTAGTGCGACACCATGGAGTCAATGTTGCCCGCCGTCACCAAAAAGCCGAGTCTGGGTCTGCCAAAGGTGCGAAAGGCGTCCGCGCTTTTGTAATCGGGCTGCGAGAGAATGGCTACGCGAAATCCGGCGTCCTCCAGTACGCGCGAGATAATGGAAACGCCAAACGAGGGGTGATCCACGTAAGCGTCACCCGTCACGTACACGAAATCGGGCGCATCCCATCCAAGCGCGGCCATTTCGGCGGCGTTTATGGGTAAAAATCCTTTGTTTTTGATGTCCTGTTGTGTCATTTATATCATCCTATCGGGTTTTATTCTTGGTAAAAAAACGAATGATTGCGGAAATGCATTTCGGAGTTTTGAGCGTAATAATTTTCATGCAGGATCTCCTTTCGGCGCGTTTTGCTAAAAGGATATGATGCATGGCGGGTTTTGGTTACGCTTCGCGCGATTCTATGACGTAAAGTCCGCCCTTTTTGACCGAAACGAGCGCACAGTTGCCCGTGATCTCATTGGAAACGGCAAATTGCAGCCTGCGGTGCACGGGCTGATTCTTGAGCTCGTATTTGCAGCCCTTGATCGAAACGCCCTTGCAGGTCTCGTCCACCGCAATCAGAGAGAGGTACTTGTACGCGCTGCGCGCCACAAGGTGGCTGGTGGATTTGATATAGTGCGCGCGGTTGTTGCCGTCGGTAATGTAGCCGTGAATGCGGCGCGCATGCAGGTCCTGCAAAATAGAGAGATTGGCAAGCGTGTGATCCAGCCTGCCCGAAAGGCCGCCTACGAGAATGATCTCATCTGCTCCGCGCGAGACGGCGGTCTCAATGCAGACCTGCGAGTCGGTCAGATCCTTTTCGGCAGGTAACTCTACGAGCTCAACGCCGTCCTCAATCTGCTGCTTTGCAAAGGAATCAAAGTCGCCAACCGCAATATCAATGCGCTCGCCGAGTCGCTTTGCATTGGCGTAGCCGCCGTCAGCTGCGATGCGCAGATCTTCACCCTTGGGGTGCTCGGTAATATTTTCGGGGTAAATCGTACCCCCTACGTAAATAAAAGCGCGCATAGTCGTCCTTCCTTCTTAAGTATCCCATTCGTGCTTATTCTTGAGCACGTCGTAAATGGCCACAAAGCTTGCGTGGCGCGAGGGAGGAATGATGCCGTCCTTGACCGCCTCCAGAATCGCGCAGCCCTGCTCCTTGGTGTGCGAGCACTTGGTAAAGCGGCATTTTCCGAGGTAGGGCGCAAATTCGCGCATGGTCAGGGGCAGATCCTCTTTGGTAAAGAAGTTGAAGCGGGCGAAGTCCAGCATGGAAAAGCCGGGCGTGTCCGCAATATAGCCGTTTTGCGTACCGGGCATGCGGAAAAGCTCTACCGTGCGGGTGGTGTGCTTGCCGCGCTCAATCTTGCGGCTGATCTCGCCCGTGGAAAGCTCCAGCGAGGGGAAGAGTGCGTTGAGCAGCGTGGATTTGCCCACACCCGAAGCGCCCGCAAAGGCAGAGATCTTGCCCTCGCAGTTGGCATGGATATACGCCTTGATCTCGTCGATGCCAAAGGAGTCCTTGCTGCTGGTCACAAAGGTGTCAAAGCCTGCCTTGCGGTAGATCTCGCAAAGCTCCTTTGCATAAGTGGGGTTTGCGTCTTGCTTGGTGATGACCACCACGGGGGTGATGCCGTGGTGCTCAAGAATACAGATCAGCTTGTCCACCGTCTCCAGCACAGGCGCAGGCTTGGCGGCCGCAAACGAGACGAACATGATGTCCAGATTGGCAAGAGGCGGACGGATCAGCGCGTTCTTGCGCGGCGCGATATCCGAGATCAGTGCAGTCTCCTCGCGAGTACCGTTTTCGTTTTGTTCGAATTCCAAGGAGACGATATCTCCCACCAACGGCGTCAGATTTTCATGACGAAAAGCCCCTTTTGCGCGACAAGGGACGAATGCTTGCGCGTCAAGCCCTTGGGGCAGAGGGGTATTTTCCAGCAGCTTTACTTGGTAAAGCCCGCCAACGCCTTTGATAATTCTTCCGCAATGGATAAGCTCCATATTGTAACCGTCCTTATTTGTTAAGCCTTGTTTTGCTCTGCGCGACGCAACTGACCGCAAGAAGCGTTGATGTCCGCGCCCAGCTTACGGCGCACGGTAGCGCGAATGCCCTTTTTCTCAAGAGCTGCCGCAAACGCCTTGACAGCCTTGTCCTCCGAGCGGTCAAAGCCGGATTCCTCCACGGGGTTGACCGGAATGAGATTGACGTGAATGGGCATGGTTTCGCTGCGCGAGCGCAGGCGGGAATTGAGCACGCTTGCCAGCTGCTCGGCCGAGGCGACCGAATCGTTTTTACCGCGGATCAGCGTGTATTCAAAGGAAATGCGACGCCCCGTGGCAGCAAAGTAGTCCTTGCAGGCACGCAAAAGCTCGTCTACGCCCCATTTTTGGTTGATGGGCATGATTGAGGAGCGCGTTGTGTCGTCAGGTGCGTGCAGCGAGATCGAGAGCGTGATGGGCAGGTCCTGCTTGGCAAGCTCGTAGATCTTGTCCACAATGCCGCAGGTGGAAAGCGAGATGTGGCGGTAGCCGATGCAAATGCCGTCCTCTGCGTTGACGAGCTTCAAAAATTTGATCACGTTGTCAAAGTTGTCAAGGGGCTCTCCGATACCCATCATGACGATGCCGCCGATGCGGGCCTCGGGATCGTGTGCGCTCATGTCCTTTTGCGCGGCGATCACCTGACCGATCAACTCAGCGGGCGTCAGATCGCGCACGCGTCCGCCAATGGTGGACGCGCAGAATTTGCAGCCCATGCGGCAGCCCACCTGCGAGGAAATGCAGATGGTGGATCCGTGCTTGTAGTGCATGACAACGGCCT
This sequence comes from Eubacteriales bacterium, assembly GCA_045594445.1. Taxonomy (GTDB): domain Bacteria; phylum Bacillota; class Clostridia; order Oscillospirales; family CAG-272; genus SVQP01. The sequence continues at coordinate 10,970 of JAZNYL010000037.1, read as the reverse complement.
CTACGCAGTTGCCGTCAGATAGCTCAAATAAGTATTTGATGGTGCCGTCAATGGCAGAGACCAGGCGGCGGCGCGGTGTGGGCAAGTGATAGGTGGTCACTTCGGCAAGCTTTGCCACCGTCTTTTTACCCACGTTGGAAATTTCCTCGGGGGCAAGTCCCTTGTGCAGCCCCGCAAAGAGCTGTTTCGCGCGGTATTTGGGCTCCCCGATCTGCGCCATTAAGGCCTCAAGCTCCTCGGGGAGCAGGGAGAGAATGTTTTCCATGCTGTTCTCCATATTTGTTGCATATCGTAGGGGCGATTCACGAATCGCCCGTGTTCACCTAAAACATTACGTCGGGCGATTCGTGAATCGCCCCTACGGTAGAGGTATTTTTTATGTATTTACGCTCTCTTGATCAGCTTCGCAATAAAGAACCCGTCCGTGCCGTGCACATCGGGGGTCAGCGTCAGCATGCCGTCCTTGGAGCAAATGCCGCCAAAGCTGAAATCCTCGGGGGCAAACTCGGGGTGAGATGCCAAAAATCTTGCCACGTTCTGCTCGTTTTCCTCGGGGAAAATGGTGCAGGTGGAGTAAACCAGCACGCCGCCGTTCTTGACGTAGCGGCAACAGTTTTGCAAAATGGCAAGCTGAATGTCGGGCAGCGCAGCCGCGTCCGAGAGATCCTTGTAGCGGATCTCGGGCTTTTTGCCAAGCACGCCAAAGCCGGAGCAGGGTACGTCGCAAAGCACGCGATCGGCATATTCTCGCAGCTCAGGGTCGTGCAATCTCGCGTCGCGCTCGCGCGCTTCAATGATGTCAATACCAAGGCGCGCAGCACCGCTCTCAATCAGCGAAAGCTTGCTTTTGTGCAGATCGTAGGCAAGGATCTTGCCCTTGTTCTGCATGCGGATGGCCGTGCCGAAGGTTTTGGAGCCGGGGCAGGCGCAAGCGTCGATCACCGTATCGCCCGGCTGTGCGCCCAACACTTCCACGCAGATCTGCGAGGCGAGGTCCTGCACAAAGGCCAGTCCGTTTTCCAGCTGCGGAGAGCCAGAGGGAACAAAATCGGGCGCGCGGAGTGCCGTGGGCAGCACGTCCGAGGCTTGCACGCGGAATCCAAGCTCGCAAAGCTCGCTCTCCATTTGCTCGGGAGAGGTCTTGAGCGTGTTGACGCGCAGCGTCACGGGCGGTGCGTGTCCAAAGGCTTCCATGACCGATTCGGCACGCTCGCGGCCGAAAACGTCCACCAGCTTGCGGCAAAGCGGCACGGGAATCGAGTACGTCACCGACAGGTATCTGTCGGGATCGGTCGTCGGATCGGGAAAGGGGATTTGCTCGCCGCGGCGGGTATATTCACGCAGCACGGCATTGACAAAGCCGCGTGCGCGTCTGGGCGCAAGCGAAACCGTCTCGCTGACGGCCGCGTGCGCGGGAATGCGATCCAGATATCGGAGCTGATAAAGCCCCATGCGCACAAGGTTGCGCACCGTGCCGTCCAGGGTCTCCATGGGGCGCGAGGAAAGCGCGTCCGCAAGATAATCAAGCGTGATTCTGCGCTCGGTCACACCGTACACGAGTATGGTAACAAGCGCCTTGTCGGGTGCGGAAAGGGAGCTTTTTTTGAGCGCGGCGTCAAGCGCCAGATTGGTGTATTGCCCTTGTGAATCGGTGCGGTTGAGAATCTGCAGCGCAAGCGCGCGTGCAGGATTTTGCATCTGCTCCATCAGCGGCGCCCTCTTCTTCCGCCAAAAATGGCAAGCAAGCGCAAAAGCTGCGCCAGCGAGGTAGCAAGAGCCGCCACGTAGGTCAGGGCTGCTGCGCTGAGCACGCTCTTGGCGGCTCTCTGCTCGCCCTCGGTTAGCGTGCCCCACTCCTCCAGAATGACCAACGCGCGGCGCGAGGCGTTAAATTCCACGGGCAGCGTGATCAGCTGGAACAGGGTGCTGAAGGAAAAGAGCGCAATGCCGCCCACCATGAAAAAGTCGGAGATGGGGGAGGCTGCCTGAATATAGAAATACGAAATGAACAGACCGATCAAAAACAGGGGCATGGCCAGCACCGAGCCGAAGCGGGTAATGGGAATGATGGCGGCGCGCAGACGGATGGGGAAATAATCGGTGCCGTACTGCACGGCGTGTCCTGCCTCGTGGGCCGCCACGCCAACCGCAGCCGCGCTTGTGCTGTCGTAAACGCTTTCGGAAAGACGGATCACACCCTCCTTGGGATCAAAATGGTCGGTCAGATGCCCGCGCACGCGCTCCACCGAGATGTGGTAAAGGCCGTTGTCGTCCAGAATTTTGCGTGCAGCGGCCGCACCGGTTATGCCATGCGAGGTCTTGATTCTGTTGCCTGCCTCAAACGCGCTTTTGACGCGGATCTGTGCAATGAACGCAAGGATCAGCGCAGGGAGCAGAATGATAAAGGTCCAGTCAAAAAAGGAATAATAAAACATAAAAAACTCCTTCAGGATAGCAAATCTCCGAGATTCAGCTTTCTGCCACGGATGTAATCGGCAGCGTCCATACGCTTTTTGCCCTCCGGGATGACCTGGCAGAGGGCAAGCGTACCCTTGCCGCAGGCAACCAGAATCTCGCCGTCAAGACCCACAACCGTGCCGGGAGCTGCGGTGTGCACCTTGTCCTGGTCGTAAACGCGTGCGGCGTACACCTTGAGCAGCGAGCCGTTCGGCAGATGCGTAAAGGAAAGGGGAATGGGCGAGGTGCCGCGGATATAGTTGTGCAGCGTGCGTGCATCAAGCGAAAAATCAAGTGAAAGGTCGCTCTTCTCAATCTTCTTGGCGTAGCTTGCAAGCGAATCGTCCTGCACCTCGGGTACGAGTGTGCCTTGACGCAAAGCGTCCAGAGTGTCAAGCATGGTCTGTGCGCCAAGCGCACCCAACTTGTCGTGAACGGTCTCAAAATTGTCGGATTCATCAATGGGCAGGGATGCCTTGAGCAGCATGTCGCCCGTGTCCAGCCCCTCGGCCATATACATGGTGGTAATGCCGGTCTCGGCACAGCCATCCATGATGGCGCGTTGCATAGGCGCCGCACCGCGATATGCGGGCAGCAGCGAGCCGTGCACGTTGATGCAGCCGTATTTGGGGTATTCGAGCACATTGACGGGCAGAATTTTGCCAAAGGCCACCACCACGATCAGCTCGGGATCAATCTTTGCAAGCAGGGAAGCAAACGCCTCGTCGCGCAGCGTTTTGGGTTGGTAAACGGGAATATTGTGCTCCTCGGCATACACTTTTACGGGCGTGGGCATCATCTCGTGTCCGCGTCCGCGCGGCTTGTCTGTCTGTGTGACCACACCGATCACGTTCTCGCCGCGCTCCACCAAAGCCCTCAGCGTGAAGACGGCAAAATCGGGCGTACCCATGAATAAAATCTTCATAAAGTCACCTCCGCGGGGAAATTATTCTTCCACAACTTCCAGCGCCTCGTCGATAAAGAGCACGCCGTCCAGATGGTCAATTTCGTGGCAGAATGCGCGAGCCAAAAGGCCGCTGCCGGAAACCTCTACCACTTCGCCGTCGCGGTTGGTGTAGCGCACCGTGACGTGCATGGGTCTGCGCGTCGTGCCCCACTTGCCGGGCAGGGAAAGGCAGCCCTCGGTCTCTTCCTGCGTGCCTGCGCGCGCAATGATCTTGGGGTTGATCATCTCGTAAACCTCGCCGGGCTCAACCTCCACGACCGCAATGCGGCGCAGAACACCCACCTGGGGTGCTGCAAGGCCGCAGCCATCGGCTGCGCGCATGGTCTCCACCATGTCGTCAAGCAGGGTTTTTACGCGAGGGGTAACGGTATCTACGGGGCGGCAGGTCTTGCGCAGTACCTCGTCGCCGTATTTTACAATTCTCAATTTAGCCATGAGTCAAACTCCTTATTATATTATAGTGATGATGGGTTGAAATCTATACCCAGGACCGGCTTTTTTGTGCTGTCCTTGCCAAAACGGATCAGAATTTTGGAGAAAAGCTCGCGCGAGCGCTTGTTAAGTCGGCATTTGATCACAAGTCTCATGCGGTATTTTTCCTCCACGCGGTAAACGGGGGCTTCAAAGGGACCAAAGATCATCATGGGCACGTCGCAAAAATCGGCCGAGCCAAGTCGGTCCAGCTCCTCGCGCAGGCGGACGGCGTGGATCATCAGCTCCTTTTCGTCGGATGAAGTCAGCGTCAGCAGCACGATATCGCAATAGGGCGGAAAGGTGAGCAGGCGCCGCAGCTTGATCTCGCGCTCATAAAATGTGTGGTAATCCTGCGCGCAGGCCAGCGTGATCACGTCGCTGTCGGGGTTGTTGGTCTGAATAATGGCGCGCCCCTGCACGTCGCCGCGTCCTGCGCGTCCGATGACTTGCGTCAGCATAGCAAAGGTGCGCTCTGCGGCGCGGAAGTCGTCCACGTAAAGCGAGGCGTCTGCCAACAGCACGCCCACAAGCGTCACATCGGGGAAGTTGTGTCCCTTGGTCACCATTTGCGTGCCGATCATAACGTTGGCCTTGCCGTCGCGGAATTCTCCCAGCAGCTTATCCATCGAGAACTTGGCCGAGGTGGTGTCCGCGTCCAGACGCATGACGCGCGCGTCGGGCAAGAGCGTTTCCAACTCCTCCTGTACGCGCTGCGTGCCAAAGCCGTTGTGTCGCAGGTGCGGGGAATCGCAAGAGGGACATTTGGTAGGTACCTGCATGCGCGTGCCGCACCAATGGCAGATCAGCTCGCCGTCGGTGTAAGTGCCGTTCTTGACGTGGTAGGTCATGGCCACCGAGCAATGCGGGCAGGTCACGGCCGTGCCGCAGGAGGAACAGGAGATAAAGCGGTGGTAGCCGCGGCGGTTGAGAAACAGCACGGCCTGTCTGCCGTCCTTTACCGTGTTGTCCAGCGCCTCGGTCAGCAAAGAGCCCAGCGGCGAGGTAAAGCCCGCAGCGGTCTCGGAACGCATGTCTGCCACCGTGACCTCGGGCAGGTTGGTTTTATTGTAACGCTCGGTCAGCGTCAGAAGGGTATAGGTACCCGCCTGCGCCTTGGCGTAGCTTTCAAGCGATGGCGTGGCCGATGCCAGCAGCAAAAGCGCCTTGTTGTGGGCGCAACGCCAGCGCGCTACGTCGCGTGCGTGGTATTTGGGGTCCTGATCGGATTTGTAAGTATGCTCTTGCTCCTCGTCCATAATGATCAGGCCGAGATTGGGTACGGGAGCAAATACGGCCGAGCGCGTACCGATGACCAATCGCGCTTCACCGGAGCTGATGCGGGCGTAAGCGTCCTGTCTCTCGCCTGCCGAAAGCCCCGAGTGGATTACAGCCACCGTGTCGCCGTATCTGGCGCAGAACAGTGCCACCGATTGCGGCGTCAGCGAAATTTCGGGCAGCATTAAAATCGCGCCCTTGCCGTCGGCCAATATTTTGTCCAAGAGCTTTGCCATGACGTAGGTTTTGCCGCTGCCGGTCACGCCGAACAAAAGCGCCGCGCGTGCCTCGCCGCTGTCCGCCATCTCGCAAAGCGTATTGACCGCCACTGCCTGCTCGGCGTTGAGCACGGGATCGGGCATGGGTTCGAAATCCTTGGGAACGGCGTAGGGGTTGCGGTAAACCTGCTTTTTTTCGGCTGCAAGCAAGCCCTTTTCCACCAAGGCCTTGAGCTGGGCGGCACCTGCCTCGGTGCCGCGGCAGATCTCATCCTTGTCGGCAGGAGCGGCAAGCTCCAGCGCACGGGCAAGCAACGCCTTTTGCTTTTGAGAGGTCAGACGCACGGATGCGGTCTTGTCACCCGCAAGAATGCGCTGTGCCTCGTCTTTATCGATATCAAGTGTGTAAAGCGTGGAAAAAACGCCGCCCGAGCCTTGCTTTTCCTCGGAGAACTTTTGCACAAAGCCCTTGTCGAGCAAGTGGGCAACCGTCTCGCTCACGCCTGCACCGAAGCGTGCGCGCAGCGCGTTGATGCTGACGTTGCCTCTGGCCGAGATATAGTTGTAAACAAGAAGCGCGGCGGCGTCAATCTGCTTATCAAAGCTCTGCGGATCCGCGTGCTCGGCAGGACGGAAATAGTCCACGATATGTGACATGGAGGCCGAGGGAAGCACGCAGCGTACCGCTTCGCCCACGGTGCAGAGCGTCTGCTCGTGCAGCCAAAGGCAAAGTGTCAGCATTTCGGGGGATAAGCAAATCCGTTCGGCGCACAGTCCCGCAATACTCTTGATGCGCTTGGCCGAGGCGGTGCTGTGCACCGCGGCAACAAGGCCAATCTGCTTGCGGTTTCCGTGTCCGAACGGCACAGTGACAAACACGCCGGGTGTGACCGCGGCGCGCATGTCTTGGGGGATATAGTAATCGTAGGAGGCATCAATGCAATAGGGGTTGTCTAAAATATAAACCCCTGCATATTCGTTTGCGCCTTCGCAACGGTTCACGAAATTCACTCCTTTACGTGGTGGGAGATCAGTCCTGATCCTCAGAACGCTTTACGATCTTGTATTCGCCCTTGTGAATACGGCCGATCGCAATCTTAACGGCCTTTTCATCGCGCACTTCCTTGTCGATCAGGGTGTTCAGGGGCTTGTCGGTTTCCTTGTTACCGGTCATGGAAGCCTCTGCCTGCTCGCGCTGCTTGACGTATTCGCCGGTGATGATGCGTGCGCACTTTGCGGTAGCGATCGCCAGCTCGTAGCGGTTGAATTCATTCTTGGTCAGTTCGTTGATGGTAGGATAAAGCATAGTTAATTCCTTTCAAAATTCAATATGTAAGATAAATTTAAAAACTTGATTATTCTTCCTCTTCGGCGTCGTCGTAATCCTGATCGGTGGTCAGGCGGTTGGCAATGGTTTCTGCCTGCAGTGCCGAGAGAATGACGTGCTCGGAGTCGGTGATGATGACCGCGCGGGTCTTTCTGCCGCAGGTAACGTCAATGACGCGGCCTGCATCCTTTGCGTCCTGGATCAGACGCTTGATGGGAGCGGAGTCGGGGGCAGCCAGCGTGACGATGCGGTCAACGGCTACCATATTTCCATAGCCTACGTTAATAAAGTTCATATCTGTACTCCTTCACGCAATTTACTCAATATTTTGGATCTGCTCGCGGATCTTTTCAAGCTCGGTCTTGACCTCAACCACCAGCTTTGCAATGGCGGCGTTGGTGCATTTGGAGCCCGTGGTGTTGATCTCGCGGTTGATCTCCTGCAAAAGGAAATCAATGCTGCGGCCAACCGGTTGGTCGCTCTCGAGATACTGCTCAAAGGCCACGAAGTGTGAGCGCAGGCGAACCAGCTCTTCGTCAATGGCAACCTTGTCGGCGTAAATGGCGCACTCGGTCAAAAGGCGGTTTTCGTCCACCGTGATCACGGCGTCGGCCAGCACCGCGCGGATCTTTTCCTCCAAGCGGTCGCGATAGGATACGATGTCGTCGGCGGAAAGCTGCTCAATGGTGTCCACGCGCGTCATAATGCTTTGCATCTTGCTACGCAGATCGGCTTCAATGCGCGTACCCTCGGCGCGTCGCGCGTCAAGGAAACGGTCGGTTGCAACCGAAAGCACGGTAAGCAGTGCCTGCCAATCCTTTTCGGTGTCCTCTTCGGGCTTTGTGACCTTGAAAATTTCCTGATTGCGCGCCACGGTCATGACGCTGATGTCGTCGGCAAGACCGAACGTATCGCGCAAAGCGTAAAGCGCGTCCAGATATCCCTTGGCATAGCCCTCGTCAAGCACGATCGAAACGCCCTGCGTGTCCAGCACGTCGATGGAAATATTGACGTCCACCTTACCGCGCGAAATCCCGCGGCTTTGCAGGTAGGGCTTGATCTTTTCCTCCAGGTACGAGAATGCGCGGGGCATACGTACAGAGCAATCAAAGAATCTGTTGTTGACCGAGCGGATCTCAACGGTAATATCCTTGCCCGCAACGGTCTGCTTGTCGCGCCCAAAGGCGGTCATGCTCAGGATCAAAGTCACTTCCTCCGAATTCCGCCGTTTTCCCTTGCACGCAGCAGGGCAAAAAACGGCATATATAATTATTGTACCCGATTTTGACGCGATTGTCAACACAGAAAACGAAAAAAGTGCAGAAGGATGTGCGCCGAGCAGGGAATTGTTTTTCGATTTTGCGCATTTTTGCGAAAAAACCTTGCATTCATCGCAAAAAATGTGAAAAACCTCTTGAAAAAGGCGCGGAATTGGTGTATAATAAAATGAACTGTATAATCAGACCAAAATTATTAACGGTTAATATTGGAGGACAAACAAAATGGTAGTAGCTGGCGATTTTAAGAACGGCATCACTTTTGATATGGACGGTAACGTATTCCAGGTTATCGAATTCCAGCACGTAAAGCCCGGTAAGGGTGCAGCATTCGTGCGCACCAAGATCAAGAACGTCATTACCGGCACTGTGGTTGAGCGTACCTTCTCTCCCACGGATAAGTTCGAGAATGCATACATTGACAGAAAGGATATGCAGTATTCCTACGACGATGGCGACCTGTATCACTTCATGGATACCGAGACCTGGGAAGAGACTTTGGTTGCTCACGACAAGGTTGGCGATTCCTTTAAGTTCGTAAAGGAAGAAATGTTCTGCAAGATCATGTCCTACAAGGGCAACATCTTCGCAGTAGAGCCCCCCACATTCGTAGAGCTTGAGGTTACCGATACCGATCCCGGCTTTGCAGGCAACACCGCAACCAACACGCTCAAGCCCGCAACTCTGGAAACCGGCGCTGAGATCAAGGTTCCCCTGTTCATCAACGTAGGCGACGTGCTCAAGATCGACACCAGAACCGGCGAGTATCTGTCCAGAGCATAAGTTTTCCTGCGGCGTGAGCCGAAAATCAACAGAAAGGAAAAGAGTAATTATGACCATTACCGAAAAGGCTGCTTACCTCAAGGGTTTGGCAGAAGGCTTGAATTACGATAAGGAGAGCGCAGAGGGCAAGCTGCTCACCGCTCTGATTGAACTGACCTCTGATCTTGCTGACCTGGTTGACGAGCTTGACGAGGATCTGGCTGATCTGGAGGAATACGTAGACGAGATCGATACCGATCTTGGCGACGTTGAGGACTATCTCCTGGACGAAGGCGATTACGACTTCGATGAGGACGAGGACTGGGATGACGAGGATTGGGAAGAGTGCGACGGCGACTGCGAAAGCTGCGGCCTGGAGTGCGACATTCCCTTTGACGAGGATCTTGAGGATCTCGAGGACGAGTTCGAGGAGATTTTCGAGGTAGAGTGCCCCTCTTGCGGCGAGATCATCTGCTTTGAGGGTGATATCGACGAGGAAAACCTGCGTTGCCCCGCATGCGGCGAGAAGTTCGCTTGCATCATCGACGAGGACGACGTTGAGGACCTCGAGGCTCTCGACGGCGACGAGGAGTAATTCCACAATAGTGAAGAATCCCCAAAGGGAACTCCCACATACGTATTCAGGGTGCTGCATTCGCAGCACCCTGAAATACCGAAATTGACGCAGATATGACCACTTACAGAAATTGACCAAAAATCGAATATTTTTCACACTTCGGGGTGTGTGCGCAAAAATTTCGCCGAAGGGCGAAATAGCGCACTAGCTTTGGGAGCATGCAGGCAGTTTCCTGCCGTGAGTTTTCAAAAACTCTGAAAACCCTTGAAAACACTGACTTTTTCGGGTGTTTGTCTTTTCAAAAAAACACCAACAAAATGTTTTGACCACAGATTTGACCACTTGCAAAAATAAAGCATTTGTGGTATAATTTAATACATCGGGGCGTGGCGCAGTTGATAGCGCGGGTGGTTTGGGACCATCAGGCCGCAGGTTTGAGTCCTGTCGCTCCGACCATTGGGGCTTTGAGAGCATTCTCAAAGCCTTTTTCTTTGTCTTCAGCACCGCAAATTTTGAGGGCTGACCGTGCTTCAGTCAGCCCTCTTTGCTGTTATAACGACGCTATTTTCTTTTCTATCTTCTTAATAACCTCAACAAACTCCGCATCGCTCTTTCCCGTAGGATCGGACAAGCCCCAATCATCATCGAAAGCTCTACCGATGAAAGGGCATCCAACGTCGCATCCCATCGAGATAGCAACGTCGGGCGGTGGTATCTTGTCTATGGTTTTGCTGTACTGTGTCGGCTCCATATCGATGCCGTAAAGCTCTTTTATCAACCGTACCGCATCCTGATTGATCTGTGATTTCGTTTCCGTACCTGCCGAGTAAAAGTCGAACTCATCACCACGCAAGTGCTTTTTTCTGGCTGGGATATAGGGATTCGGACCCCAACATACAGAGTCAGAGTCTGCTGTGCTACCGTTACACAATATCCCATTGTTGTGTTTGTTCTCTCGAACAATAAATATTATACCACACTGTACATAATTTGTCAAGTGATATTTGAAATAATTTTTTGCTTTTTTTGAAAAAATTCGTCTTACACCTCAGCACAGAATGGAATACTGTGTGCCGGGAAGCGCAAAATAGCGGAGTTCAAGAGAAAAACTGCATGATATCGTAAAAAAAACTATATGTATCGGGAAAATCTTGCCTTGCGGTACTTGATTTTATAATGGAAATATGATACAATATATACATCTATTGATGCATTTGAATGCACTCTGTACAATTGTCCGTGGGTGCTCTGCACGGTTTTAGTCTGTAATCAAATTGAAAGGATCCATGTTTATGAGCAATTATGTTTTAAGCTGCTGCTCGACGGCAGACCTTGCAAAGGAACATTTTGAGTCCCGCAACATTTCCTATATCTGCTTCCATTATTTCCTGGACGGAAAAGAATACCCCGACGACCTCGGTCAGTCCATTCCGTTTGACAAGTTCTATCAGGCAATGGTAGACGGTGCGGACACCAAGACCTCGCAGGTCAGCGCCGGTGAATATATTGAATATTTTTCCAAATTCCTCGATGAAGGTAAGGATATCCTGCACCTGACACTGTCCTCCGGCATCTCCGGCTCTTACATGTCCGCATGTGCTGCAGCGCAGACGCTGTCTCAAAAATACCCCGACCG
>JAZNYL010000036.1:0-3100 GCA_045594445.1 Eubacteriales bacterium | reverse complement strand
ATAGCCGAAGAGAGCCGAACTCATACGCCCTGCGGCGAGAATTTTTCGCGTCTTATGCCAAATCTCGCCTCGCAAGATGCGTATCTTGCTTCGACTCGCTTTGACAAAATCCATCAAAAAATTCAACGCCGGAGGGTGCTGCGCAGTTTTGCGCGAGCAAATATTTCGCAGATGCAAAGAGAAAATGCGAAGCAATATAAGATATTGCGAGCATTTTGTCTGCCACAGATGCAGATATTTGCCGCTCAAAACCGTATGAGTTCGGCTCTCTTCGGCTATAAGGAGCATATTATGGAACTGAATTTTTCACAAACCATCAAGACGCTGCGCAAGGAGCGCGGCATCACGCAAGAGGAGCTTGCCACCTATCTTGGCATCTCGGTGCAATCGGTTTCCAAATGGGAGCGCGGCGACGGCATGCCCGACATTTCCCTTTTACCGCACATTGCAGCATTCTACGACACCACCGTGGACTATCTGCTCGGCTGTGATGCCGTTCGCACCGAAAAGGCTATTCAAGTATTCAAGGAACAGGCGCAGGCATTGATCAACAAAGGCAAGCGTCGGGAATCCTTGGAGCTTTGCCGACAGTATCAACAGAGATACCCGCACAACGAGACCGTGCTGAGCCGTCTGATGCACGATCTCTTCATTGTAGACCGCATCAACAGCAGCGAAGAGATCATCAGCATTGGGGGCAAGCTGCTGGCAAGCAAAAACCCCGAATTTCATTTTGACGCTTCGCAAATACTCGCAATGACGCATGCAGCCCTCGGGAACGATCAGCTCGCCGTCGATTATGCAAGTCAAGTTCCCACAAACAAGGATATACTCCGCCTGGTGCTCAAGGGCGAAGAGCTTGCCGAACATTGCAAGTGGTATTTCTGGAAGGTGTGCGACGAGCTTTACATGACAGAGAGCAGACTGACCACCTGCCCCGAAGCAGGCTATACTCCTGCGGAGCGCCACGCCATCCGCAAGGCAATATACGATATCTTCCATATCGTTTTTTCGGACGGAGATTTTGGCTTTTGGGAAAACAGACTCGCAAGCGCTTGCCGCGGCCTGGCGCTTTGCTCTGTCGAGATGGGCGAGATTGACCAAGCATTTGCCGAGCTGAATAAAATGTGCAAGCACCTTGAAAATTACGCCAATTTTTCAAGCATGGATCACACCTCACCCATGGTCAAGGGGCTTCATTATGAGGATGCACAGGTCGGCAGAAGCTCCGAGCAAAGCCTTGCAAGTACCTATCTCTCCCACATGGATGCCAATCCGATATTCAAATCAATAGCGGATGACGCCCGTATGGAAAGCGTGAAGCAAAGATTGCAAGCGATCGGATGAAATAATTTCTAAAATTTTCCTCTCCCCTATTGACAACGCGATTGCATTGTGTTATAATTTGATCATAGCAAGCGTTCGCTTGACCGCTTTTATGGAGGTTTGACATGAAATCCTATCCCCCGCGCTCACTCAAAGACAACAAGCTTGAAAAGCTGATCTGGTTTTTGCCGGGTCTTGCTTCCACGCTTTTGGTCATTTTCATCGGCATTTTATATATCACGCCGTTTATCCTGATCGGTACGGCGCTGTTTTACATGCACGGATGGATCGCGCTGCTGGTGCCCGCGCTGGGTGTGGCGCTGATTGGAATTGCGCTGCTTTGCATCATTGCGCGCTACCGCTCCAAGTCCATGCGTCTGATCCGCAAGGTCTGCAAGCAGCAAGGCTATTCGCTCAAGGTGCGCCACAACGTGCTGACCACGGCGGTGACGGCGCGCAAAGGTCCCGATATGGTGATTGACGCGGGTGAAGAGGTTTTTGCGGTCAAGTACGTGCCCATTCTGCACCGCCAGCTGCAGGTGACCTTTAACCGCACGCACGCGACCATGCAGAACACCTTACGCTTTATGACCAAGCCCATGTTCCCTATCCCGGTCAAGAAGAAGCTGAAATTTGACACGGACGGGATTTTCGTGCGACCCGATCAGAAGTTGGTCAAGGTCATGCTGTTCTGCCCTTCTCCCGTGCGCGTGTACGGATTCAAGGAGAAGGATGAAAAGGGTAGCGGCATTGCAGGCGACGATTACAAGCCCGACGTGACCGGCATGACCATGGTGGTACAGGCATCCATGCACGGCAACAAGATGCGTATGGTAACGCTCAAGCCGCTGGAGACCGATTATAATGAATTTGAGATGGACAACGGCATGCAGGACGTTTGGGGCACGTTCACCTTTGGCGGCTTTGCGTTTGCGAGATATCTGGAAAGACTGGATTTCGAGCGCAGGGTGAATAGGGAGAGAGCACACAGACAGAGTAAGGACGCGTGGGAGAAATACAGGCACGGGTAAGCCACACCACAAAACCAACCTCTCACAGGATGAAAGTTTTTGCGTCGCTTTTTTCAAAAAGCGACTGGGGTTCGGGGCAACGCCCCGTATAACGCCGTTTCAATTCGCGCAGCGAATTACTGGTTCTTTTTCTTGCGGCTACATAGCCAAGAAAAAGAACGGAGAGAAATACCTCAACGTAATAAATAAGGGAGCTACCTTGCATAGGTAACTCCCTTTATTCGTAGGGGAGGATATTATCCTCCCGCCCGAAATTGGTTTGTTTTGGTAATATCCCAACAGCAATCCAAATACAACGCGTACGGGAGGATAATATCCTCCCCTACGGTGTTAATTGTTTATGTGAGAAAGCCGTTTCCGTTCTTTTTGAGCAAGGAGCTGCAAAAAGACCCAAAAACAGCATGGTTAGGTTTCGCTCGTTGCGACGAGCGACGAGGGCGCTGCCCTCGACCTGCCGCCTTTCTTTTCAAAAGTTTGCTTCTTGAGTTGTTCTTGAGTTTACGGATCGCCTTCTCCTTGATCTGACGCACACGCTCCCTGGTAAGGCCGAAACGCTCACCGATCTCTTCCAGTGTCATTTCCTGGCAGCCGATGCCGAAGAACGACTTGATGATCTCGCGCTCACGTGTGGCAAGGGTAGAAAGAGCACGCTCGATCTCCTTGTTGAGGGATTCGTTCACCAGACCGCGGTCTGCACTTGGAGAGTCGTTGTTCACGAGTACGTCAAGTCGGATCGTAGCCAT
>JAZNYL010000035.1:0-14660 GCA_045594445.1 Eubacteriales bacterium | reverse complement strand
CGAATGAAATGAACAAAATTTTCGATTTTTGGGGAAATCTTTCGAATAAAAAAAGAGGACTTCTTTTTGTGGCGGCGGGAATGCTCTGTCTTGCGGGCTGCATTCTGCTTCTTCTTTTTTCCGAAAGCATTTTTTCAACGGTTTTGCTATATTTTTCCCTTGGATTTAATATAATTGGCCTGTATATCCTTTTATGGATAAAGGACAGGAGGGACAAAGATGAGGAAAAGTGAGGTTCTTCGAAGAACATGGGCGGATATAGGGGCGACCTGCGGTCGCCCGCGGGCGAACACAGTTCGCCCCTACGGAGGTGAATGTGACAGAATGGAGGTGTGCGCATGAATCTGATGATATGCATCGACGATGCGGGCGGCATAATGTTCAATCGCCGCAGGCAAAGTCAGGATAGAGTACTGCGCGCGCGTCTTCTGGAAATATCCAAGGGCGCAAGGCTGTGGGTGACTCCCTATACTGCGCGCCAATTTGAGGACGGTGCAGAGCTTTGCGTGTCGGATACGCCTTGGACGGATGCGGCAGAAGAGGATTACTATTTTGCCGAGGACGGTGAAATTCCCATGGAAAACGCGGAAAAGATCTATCTGTACCGCTGGAACAGGCTGTATCCGAGTGACCGCAAAATTGCGGCCGAACTTGCCTCGCTTGGCTTTGTGCTGACGCGAAGCGAGGATTTCGCGGGATATTCGCACGAGTGCATCACCGAGGAAATATATATAAAGGAGTAAGTGATGTTTGATTTGAAAAGGTTGTTTGATAAGAAATTTCTGACGCGCGCCCTGGCCGCGCTGCTGCTCGCGCTGATCTTGTGCATTTCCGCATGCGATGGGCAGGGAGCTGTTGTGGATTCCACCGCTGCGGACACGACCGCGCCCATAGAGCAGGCCACGGTAGCGGATACCACGCAAGAAGAGACCGAGCCCGCAAGCGAGCAAACGACGCAAGAGGAAACAGAGCCGGAGACTGAAACAGAGACGGAGCAGCCAAGCGAGGAGATCACCACCGAGCCCGAGGCCACGATTGATCTTTCCAATATTCCTGCATACAGCGGCAGCGAATACGTTGCGCTCAACGGTAACGTACCCACGTTTACGGCGGACGAGCTTGTCACCGAGTCGTACGAGACCTACGGCGAGCTGGACGCGCTTGGCAGATGCACGGCGGTCATTGCTTGCTGCGGCAAGGATCTGATGCCCACGACTGATCGCGGCAGCATCAGCAGCGTTAAGCCCACAGGCTGGGTGCAGGCGCAGTACAGCATTGTCAACGGCGGCAACCTTTATAACCGTTGCCACCTGATCGGTTGGCAGATCACGGGTGAGGACGCCAACGAGCGCAATCTGATCACGGGCACGCGATATTTCAACGAGGCAATGATCCCATTTGAGAACATGATCGCGGACTATATCAAGGAAACGGGCAATCACGTCATGTACCGTGTCACGCCCGTATTTGAGGGCAACAATTTAGTTGCAAGCGGTGCTGTGATGGAAGCTTGGTCTGTGGAGGACGCGGGCGAGGGCATTGCTTTTTGCATTTACATGTATAACGTGCAGCCCGGTGTGGTGATTGATTACGCAACGGGAGAGAGCTATCTGGAGGCGGACGGCGGCCCAACCACCCCGGGTGAAGAGACCACGCAACCGGACGATGGGCTTTTGCATTTGGTGCTGAATACGAGCTCCAAGCGCGTACATAAGCCGGATTGCTCGGGCGTTGCGCAGATGGCGGAGAAGAATAAAAAGGAATTTACGGGCACGCAGGAGGAACTGGACGAGCTGCTGGCGCAGGGCTATAAGCTGTGCGGCACGTGTCATTGACGGAGGCTTGCTTTCACAGGACAAAAGTTTTGATCAAACTTTTCCAAAAGTTTGCGCAGGTCGAGGGCGCGAAGCCCTCGTCGCTCGTCGCAACGAGCGAAATTCTACTGACGGCGTTTTTTGGTTCTTTTTTGCGCCTACTTGCACAAAAAAGAACGGAGAGAACTATTTCAATGTAAAAATATAAGGAAGCTACTCATGCAAAGTAGCTTCCTTTTTGTTTATGTGAGAAAATCGTTTCCGTTCTTTTTGAGCAAGGAGCCGCAAAGAAGAACATATTTGCTGCGCAAATTAAAACGGCGTTTGGCGGGGCGCCGCCGGTTGACTTTTGGATGCTGAATTTCGCAGAAATTCAGCATCGGGTGGCGTCACTGACACTCGAACGCACAACAACATTCACACGCCACCATGCTTTTCTGAAAAAAGCGACGCAAAAACTTTCATCCTGTGGGGGTGATCCGTTTGGGTGGCGGGCGAAAACTTTCATCCTGTGAAATGTGTCCGTGTGGCGTTGGTCATCCTTTTTTCTTGTGCTTTTTGATCTGCTTTCGCAGGTCGGCAAGTGCTGTATCGATGCCGCCAACCGCGTCGATCAGTCCGTATTCCACCGCCTCTTTGCCCTCAATCACCGAGCCCACGTCGGTCGCAATCATATCCGGTCGCATCATCAGCGCGTGAATTTCCTCTTCCTTTGCCCTTGAATGGCTGCAGATAAAGTGGATAATGCGCTTTTGCATCTGCGAAAAATACGCATAGGTCTGCGGTGCGCCCACCACAAGTCCGTTGATTCTGACCGGGTGTATGGTCATGGTCGCACTCGGCACGATAAACGACCGCTTGGCCGCGACCGCCAGCGGCACGCCGATTGAATGCCCGCCGCCCAGCACCACCGATGCCGTCGGCTTGGTCATGGATGCAATCACCTCGGCAATCGCCAGCCCCGCCTCTACGTCACCGCCCATGGTGTTGAGCAAGATCAGCAGTCCGTCAATCTCGGGGTCCTGCTCCAGGGAGACCAGCAGGGGAATGAGATGCTCGTATTTGGTTGCCTTCTGGCCGTCCGGCAGCATATAGTGCCCCTCAATCTGCCCCACAATCGAAAGGCAATGAATGGTTTCGTGTGCCCCCTTGGCCACCACGCCGCCGCTTTCCTTTATGTTTTCGTAAAGCTCGCCCTGCTTGTTCTGCAGCTCGCTTTGCTGATCCTTGTGCTCCATGTTTCGCTCCTTATTATCATAGTTATTGACAGTATGCCCTAAATTTATCATGATATGCACGCGTTATTATTCAAAAAATCCCTTTACAATTTTGTCTGATTGTGTTATAATGTAGGGTGATAATGGAGAAATACGGTTTTTTGTAAAAATTAAAAATTTATAATACATAAGGAGATGTCATTATGGAAAACAAAATTCTGGTTGAAACCTCTGCCAGACACATCCACTTGACCAAAGAAGCCGTTGAGGTTCTGTACGGCGCAGGCGCAGAGCTGACTGTAAAGAAGATGCTCAGCCAGCCCGGTCAGTTCGCAACCGGCAACGAAAAGATCACCCTTGTCGGCCCTAAGGGCTCTCTGGCTGTCAGCGTTCTGGGTCCCACCCGTCCTGCTAACCAGGTTGAGCTGTCCTTCTCCGACGCACGCGCACTCGGCCTTGCCGGTGTTCCCGTACGTGAGAGCGGCGACGTTGCAAACACCCCCGGCATTAAGCTGGTTGGTCCTGCAGGTGAGCTGACCATCGACAGCGGTGTGATCATCGCAAAGAGACACATCCACATGCGTCCCGAGGAAGCAGAGGCTCTTGGCGTGACCAACGGTCAGGTTGTCAAGGTTCGCGTAAACTCCGCTCGTTCTCTGATCTTTGACGACGTTGTTTGCCGCGTCAGCGATAAGTTCGCTCTGGCTATGCACATCGATACCGACGAGTGCAACGCTGCTTGCGCATTCGGTGAGATTTACGGTGAGATCGTAGACTAAGGAGACTAAACAAGAGATTATGAAGATTTTGTTTCAAGGGGATAGCGTAACCGACGCAGGCCGAGACCGAAGTCAGCCCTCTGACATGGGCTTTGGATACCCCAAGTATGCATCCGCCATGATAGAGGACGCGTTTCCCGATATTGATTTTGCATTTGTCAACCTTGGCATCAGCGGCAACCGCACTGCGGATCTGCTTGAGAGAATGCAAAGTGATTTCATTGAAATACAACCCGATATAGTTTCTATTTTGATTGGCATCAATGACGTGTGGCATCATTATGCCTTTTCCGGCATCTACACCTCCAACGAGGCGTTTGAGCACAATTACACCACGCTGCTTGAAGAGATCAAGCAAAAAACAGATGCGAAGATCATGATCATTCAGCCGTTTTTGATAGACGTGCCCGACAAGCAGGCGCTCAAGGCCGAGCTTGTTGAAAAGCAGGCCATTGTCAAGGCGCTGGCAGATAAGTACGCGGACGTGTACCTTCCCATGCACGAGATCTTCCAAGCCGACGAGGCAGAGGACAAGACCGTGTATGCTGCTGACGGCGTGCATCCCACCGAGGACGGCGCATGTCTGATCGCGCAAAAGTATCTCGAAGCCATTACTCCTCTGATCGAGGAGCTGGCATAAACTCTGTAAAAATTTTGATAAGGAGATAAACAATCATGAGCATTGAAAACAACTGCGAATATGCAATGAGCCTTGAGGTTCAGCACATGTGCAAGGTTGCCAAGGGCCCCGATCACGGTCCCGCTCCCATTCCCGAAGAGGGCAAGTGGGTACAGGCAAAGCAGATCACCGACATTTCCGCATATACCCACGGTGTGGGTTGGTGCGCACCCCAGCAGGGCGCATGCAAGCTTTCCCTGAACGTCAAGAACGGTATCATCGAGGAAGCACTGGTTGAGACCATCGGCTGCTCCGGTATGACTCACTCCGCAGCAATGGCTGCAGAGATCCTGCCCGGCAAGACTCTGCTTGAGGCTCTGAACACCGACCTTGTTTGCGACGCAATCAACACCGCTATGAGAGAGCTGTTCCTGCAGATCGTTTACGGTCGTAGCCAGTCTGCATTCTCCGAGGGCGGTCTGGTTATCGGCGCAGGCATGGAGGACCTTGGTAAGGGCGAGAGAAGCATGGTTGGTACCATGTACGGCACCAAGGCAAAGGGTGTTCGTTACCTGGAAATGACCGAGGGCTACTGCACCAGAATGGCTCTGGACGAAAACGATCAGGTAATCGGCTACGAATTCGTATCTCTGGGCAAGATGACCGACTTCATCAAGAAGGGCATGGAGCCTAACGAAGCATACGCAAAGGCAATGGGCACTTACGGCAGATTTGCTGACGCCGTGAAGTACATTGACCCCCGCAAGGAATAATTGAAGGAGGAATAACGTAATGGCACATTTTGAAGGTTATGAAAGACGCGAGCAAAAGATCCTCGGCGTACTGAATCAGTATGGAATTTCCTCCATCGACGAATGCAAGGAAATCTGCGATGCAAAGGGCATCAACCCCTACAAGATCGTAGAAGAGACTCAGCCTATCGCATTTGAGAATGCAAAGTGGGCATACACCGTTGGCGCAGCAATCGCAATCAAGATGGGCTGCACCAAGGCTGCTGACGCTGCTGCCGCTATCGGTATCGGCCTGCAGGCTTTCTGCATCCCCGGCTCCGTTGCTGAGAACCGTAAGGTTGGCCTTGGCCACGGTAACCTGGGTAAGATGCTGCTCTCCGAAGAGACTGAGTGCTTCTGCTTCCTGGCAGGTCACGAGTCCTTCGCAGCTGCTGAAGGCGCAATCAAGATCGCTCTGAACGCAAACAAGGTAAGAACCAAGCCTCTGCGCGTTATCCTGAACGGCCTTGGCAAGGACGCTGCTATGATCATTTCCAGAATCAACGGCTTTACTTACGTTCAGACTCAGTTCGATCCTTACACCGAGGAAGTTGCGGTTGTTAAGGAAACCGCATACTCCACCGGTGACAGAGCAAAGGTTAAGTGCTACGGCTCCGACAGCGTTCCGGAAGGCGTTGCTACCATGAGACTGGAGAACGTTGGCGTTTCCATCACCGGTAACTCCACCAACCCCACCAGATTCCAGCACCCCGTTGCAGGCACCTACAAGAAGTGGTGTAACGAAAACGGTGTCAAGTACTTCTCCGTAGCATCCGGCGGCGGCACGGGCAGAACCCTGCACCCCGATAACATGGCAGCAGGTCCCGCTTCTTACGGCATGACCGACACCATGGGCAGAATGCACGGCGACGCTCAGTTCGCAGGCTCCTCCTCCGTTCCCGCTCACGTAGAGATGATGGGCTTGATCGGCGCAGGTAACAACCCCATGGTTGGTATGACTGTTGCTGTTGCGGTTGCTATCGAGGAAGCTTGCAAGTAAGAAGGATTACGGTCGCTTTCCCTAAAAAAGCTCCGCAAAAACTTTCATAAAAAATTGGACACATCATTACGGAAAAATCCGCCATGATGTGTCCAATTATTTTTTGAGAATATTTTTTCTGCGTAGGGGAGGATATCATCCTCCCGCTCGTAAACAGGCTCTGATTAGCCTAATAAACGCATTCGCGCCCTCATTGCGTGCGGGAGGATGATATCCTCCCCTACGGAACACATGAAAAAATGGACACGTCATTTGTTTTTTTTCTTATCATGTGTCCCATTTTTGTTAGAGAACGGGAAGATGTAATGTAGGGGCGATTCACGAATCGCCCGCCACGATGATCCGCGGGGCAAGAGTGAATGCCCCCTACGAGGAAAATGCTTGCGGGCGATTCGTGAATCGCCCCTACGAAAAGATGAAAAAACGGACACGTCATTTGGGTTTGACCCTTGTGACGTGTCCGTTTTTTATAGTTATAGTCAAAAGAGCATCATTGTGCGTCGCATGCGAAAATTCTAATGTCGGTAGAGCGGAATTCTCGTGACCTTATCTGTACAACCGAAAAAAATATGGTATAATAAAATCAACCTCGAGGAAATCATTTCAATGGAGGAATACCATGAAAAATTTCGGCAACAGAATCAAAGCATTGCGCAGAAAAATGAATTTAACACAAGAAGAGCTTGCGGAAAGGTTGAACGTATCGTACCAGACCATATCGAAATGGGAAACCAATGCTTCATTACCCGATATCACCATGTTTCCGATCCTTGCTAATTTTTTCAATGTGTCCACCGACGAGCTTTTAGGGGTGGATCTTGCCAAAAAGCAAGCAAAGATCGATGAGATCATAGCCGAGTATGACAGACTCTCGAATCTTGGCAAGGAAAAGGAGAAGTTTGATTTTATCTGCAGGGCATACCATGCATATCCGAACGAAGAAAAAATTCTGGGAAAGTATATTTGGATGCTTTACTATGACCCTTATTTCTGGGAAAAGTATTGGGATCTGCAGGAAAAGGGCAAATTAACGCCGGATCACCCCAAGGTGCCTCACATGGAAGAGCTGATTATGCTGTGTGAGCGTATACTCAAGGAGTGCTTTGACGAACAGATCAGATACGATGCCATCAGCTTACTCAGCGGCGTTTACGGGCGTAGCGGTGACGAGAAAAAAGCCATTGAATATATCAAGCTTTTGCCTACTGCACTGCAGGTCGGAGAAATGAGAGAGCTTTACAACAGAGGCAGTGAAAACTGGTGGAAATATGCGCGAGAGGAGCTTCACGGAATCAGCGAAGACGTATACGTAAAGATCAGAAATTGCGCAAATTATGCCCCGACCAATCAAGAAGCCATCCGTATCTATAAAAAGGCAGTTGATTTTATCAAAATGATTTATGACGAGGGGGATTACGGCTTTTCACATTATCATTTGTCCGAGGCGTATCTTTCTATGGCATCCCGTTATTGCTGCGAAGAGGATTACGAGCTTTGCGCCAAATATCTTGACCTGAGCCTTGCACATGCAAAAGCCTATGACGAGCTTCCCGAGAAGACCGTTCATACCTCTTTTCTTGTAAAGGACTGCGAATTTGAAAGATCAAGAGTGAATTCGGGGTATGAATGCAACGATGTGCAGCGTCGGTTAGCCGATGTTTGCAAGATAGAGAGCTTTGACAGCATACGGAATGAGCAGTGGTTTGTCGATATTGTTGAAAAATACGCGCCGTTTGCAAAGGATACGAAGAGCTAAGGGAAAATTGCTCGTAGGGGCGATTCAAGAATCGCCCTTATGGCATCATAAAAAACATTGGACACATCATTTGGGTTTTGCCCTTGTGACGTGTCCAAAGTGCTTTAAAGATTTTTATACAAAAGCCAAATGCTCTGTACGTTGGAAATCAGTTTGAATCTTTCGTTATCGTGCCATCGGTGCAATGGATCGTGCAATTTTTGTGAGGATAAAAATCGGGGATCGTTTGATACCAATCCTCTGTGCTGCCTGCGAAGTGGACGGTCTCAACGTGCTGCCAAGAAAAGGAGGAGCTTTCCATTGCGGTGACACTTGCGGGAATGGAGACTGTCTTGAGAGATTCGCAGGCATAGAACGCAAAGCCCTCGATGGTAGTGACGCTGTTCGGGATCGTGACGTTCTGGAGTGCGCTGCATCTGGAGAAGGTGGAGTCTGCAATCACGGTCAATCCTTGCGGCAGGGTCACGCTTTTGAGCGAGGAGCATCCGTAAAACGCGCTTCCTTCAATGGTCGTTACGGTGTTGGGAATGACGACGCTTGTCAGCGCTGTACACTCATTGAAGGTGTACTCTTCTATCTTGGAAATGCCCTCGGGCAGCTCGATCGTAGTCAGGGAAGTGCAGCCGGTGAACGCGCTACTGCCAAGGCTTGTGACCGATTTGGGGAGTTTGATGGATTGCAGCGCGGAGCAGCCGTCGAACGCCTGAAATTCAATGGTGGTCACACCTTCGGGGATGGTGATGGAGGTCAAAGCCGTGCAACCCTGGAATGCGGAGGAGCCAATCAGAGTGACGTTCTTGGAGATGACCAGGGAGGTAACTGTCGTGTTATGATTCAGCGACTCAATGGCGGTAACGGGGAGATCATTGACGGTGTCTGCAATTACAAATTCTGTGCCCGAAATCTCGTCGATGCCGTCGAATCTGTAGGATTGCTTGTCGTCGTTTAAACGGTAGATGCCGCCCTCATGCAAAACGCTGCTTTGCGGGCCGCAGGACGTAAGCATGCAAAGCGAGCCCATCAGCAATGCTGCCATCACAAAAATAGCTGTTGTTTTGATAATTTTCATCGTGTTTTCTCCTAAAGTAATAAATTTCGGTGAAGTGAGATGAGAGCATGAAGTCTGTGCGCCGATAACGCAAACTTCAAGTATGATTCCAATATATTATAGCGCCGTGCGGTGCTATTTGTCAACACCTTACGGTGTTATTTTATATAATAATCTCATAATAGTTATAAAGGCGAAGGAGGTTATTATGTTTGTTTACCGTAGAGTCAGAGATCTGCGAGAGGATCATGATCTGACGCAAAAGGACGTAGCAGATATGCTGAACATGCAGTTGACCGTATACCGACGCTATGAGAGTGGAGAGCGTGAGCTGCCGTTATGGGTTGCCATTCGGTTAGCGGATTATTATCACGTGACCTTGGACTACTTGGTGGGAAGAGAATAGCGATCCGCGGTGCATTCGTGAATGCCCCCTACGGGATCATACAAAGAATTGGACACATCATTAAGGAACAATCCGTCTTGATGTGTCCAATTACTTTTGAAAAGTATTGTCTTCCTGTGTAGGGGAGGATATCATCCTCCCGCCTGAGAGCGATTTTTGATCGCGTCACTCGAACAGGCTTGCAAATTCGACGCGTGCGGGAGGATAATATCCTCCCCTACGAGAAAAATGGCTACGGGCGATCACTGATCGCCCCTACAAAATTGACAATAAAAATCGGACACGTCATTTGGGGAAATCCCTTGTGACGTGTCCGTTTCTTTATTTATTTTACGAGTCCAGCTCCTTGAACTTTTTGATCTGCTCGCACAGCAGGTCGTAATAGAAGGTGCCGTGGATCTGCGAGGGCTCCAGGTCCTTGGAGATTTCCACCGAAAGCTGCTCACTCTTGGTCCACTCATTCCAGGAGATCAGCAGCACCATGCCTGCGCCAAGCTCGCAAGCGCGGCCAAACTGCTCGCGGAAGGTCTCGCCGTTTCTTCTGCCGCGGGCGGGGATGTAGCATCGGTCGCCCTCCTTGCCTTGTGCACGGCTGGAGGCCGTGACCGAAATGCACTCCACGCGGCCGTCCTTGACCGTATAGGTTTGGGTAGCGCGTTCCTCCCAGCTCCAGAAGTGATAGGAGCGCATGGTTTGCTCATCGAAAAGGTCGTCCTGCTGGCCAACGTAGCCGGTCACCCAACGCACGGTAAAGCGATCGTCCGTCCATTTGGGATCGGCACCGTAGAAGTTGGGGGTAGCACCGTAGCACATCAAGAGCGGCTTGCCGTCGTAATTGAAGTAGAGATCGGGGTATTTTGCTACGTAATCGCGATATATCTGATCCACCTTTTTCTGGTGATTACCGTTTTCCAAGTTTTCCGGCATGGAGTGTCCGGGGCCTGCGAAGATGCAGATCTTGGGAGCGCCCTCGATCTTTGACCATACCTCGAACAGCACGTCGGTCGCCTCCTCGATCATGCGGAAGGTGGGCAAGGAGTCGCGTTGCTTGACGGGATCATAGCAGGTGTTGTTTGTCCAGTCCACAAAGATGAAATCGATCCCTGCGTCGCGCAGCAAAATCGCGTGCTTATAGATCACGTCGCGGTCGTCCGAGTTATACGGCCCATCCAGCGGGAGATCCCACGTGTTCTTGCCCCAGCCGGGAAGAACGTCGCAATGCCAGGTGGTATAGGCAATGCCGACCTTACGCTGATCTGCGGGAGTCTTTTCATAGAGCCCTGTGCCGATGGGCAGGACGGCGTTGAATCTGTTTTGCATGGTGATTCCTCCTTATGATTCTGTTTCTTGGGTTTGAATCCGACCTTTGAACTTCTTGATCTGCTCGCACAGCAGGTCGTAGTAGAAGGTGCCGTGAACGACGGAGGGCTCCAGGTCCTTGGAAACCTCGGGGGAGGGCTGCTCGCCCGTTGTCCATTCGTTCCAGGAGATCAGGATGACCATACCTGCGCCCAGATCGTTGGCGCGCTGGAATTGCTTTTTGAGCGTCATGCCGTTTTCTCTGCCGTATGCGGGGATGTAGTTTTCGTCACCCTCGGAGCCCTGCGCGCGGCTGGCCGCGGTGCAGGTCACGCATTCCACACGACCGTCCAAAACGGAATAAGGCTGCAGTCCGCGCTCTTCCCAGCTCCACCACTGGTTGCGGGTTGCCATGGTTCTGTCGTTATAAAGCCCGCTCTGCTGACCGACGTAGCCGGTTGCCCAACGGATGGTGAAGCGGTCATCCGTCCACTTGGGGCGATTGCCATACTGGTTGGGCGTTGCGCCGTAGCACATGAGCAGGGGCTTGCCCTCGTAGTGGAAATAGAGATCGGGGTACTTTTCCACGTAATCACGCCAGATCTGATCCACCTTGGTCTGATGCTTGCCGTTATTGACGTTTTCAATGCCCGAGTGGCCGGGGCCTGCAAAGATACAGATCTTGGGAGCGCCCTCGATCTGCGACCATACCTCAAAGACCAGGTCGGTGGCTTCCTCGATCATGCGGAAATCCGAACGTGATTCTCTCATGGTCTCGGGGTCGTAGGTGGTGTTATTGGTCCAGTCGATAAAGATGAAATCCACGCCTGCGTCACGCAAAAGCTCTGCGTGCTTGGCGATCATTTCGTGGTTGTCTGAATAGTAATTGCCGTAAAGAGGGGTATCCCATGTATTCTTGCCCCAGGTGATGATCTTGGTGCACAGCCAAGTGGAATAAGCAATCCCGACCAGGCGGTCCTCGTAAGGCGTAGGATCAAATTTTCCTACACCGATCTGCTCAATTTCCACGTCATCGTAGTTGTAAATGACGTCCGCGTAGAGCTGATAGCGATCCGCCATAGCTTGCTTGCGCGCGTCTGTCAGCGCCTCGGTTGAGGTGCTGATATAAATCGAGCTGTCGGCAGGAGTGACGGTGTAGCCCATCCAACGCGCCAAATAGTCAATGGCGATCAGGATATGGCCACCGCGAGCAACGGTGGTGGGGCAGTTGTAGAGCGTGCCGTTATAGTCCACCTTGTCAGAGCCGACCGTAAAGACCAGCGTTGCGTTATCGCGGGTCAGAGTCGCCTTGGTGCTGTCCTCGGAGAGAGTGCACGTAAATCCAAAGAGGGTAGCGGCTGCTTTGGCATCCAGCAGCGTCATGCCCTCGCAGGACGTGATGGGATATTGCGTTTTGATCTGTGTTTTATCGCAGAGCAGGTAGGAATATCCATGCCTGAGCTCGGTGACGGTATCATTCGGTGCGTAAGGAGTCACGCTGCCTGTCTCAAGGCTGATGGATTTGGTGGTGGAGTTTGCAAAGTGAGACATGGTGCGAACGTAGCCCAGCGTATCGCCGTGAGCAATGTACGCAAGATCGGGCGTGCGACCGATCTCGGTGCCGTTGGCATCGTAGACTGCAAGATATTCCTGCTCTACGGTCGCCGTAGCGACCAGCTGATCGTTGACAAAGCATGCAATGGTGGTGCCGTCGTCCTTGATGGTGACGTCCAGACCGTCCTTGGCATTGAAATCAAAGTCGTTGCGGACAAGCTTGGTAAAGCCGTTCTTGACGTGTGCGTAGACGGCACTTTCGGAGAAGGTGAACCACAAGCCGCTGTCAATGTAAAGGTGGTCGGAGCGAGTGACGCGGCAGCCGAACATGATGGAACGCACGTTGCTCTCGTTTCCTCGGTTGGTGATAAAGGTCTTGGCGGTGTAGGCTTCTTTGAGCGTATGCGCAAATCCAACGCTGTTCCAGCCCTCCTCGGTAAGCGTCAGGCCGCCCTTGTCCACCGTATAGTCCTTATTCGAGGTAAAGACCAGCGCGTTGTTGCTTTTCAGCTTGCCGTACGTGTAGTCTGCAAAATTGAAATGAAGGTTGGTGCGCAGATCCACTCCCGGGAGCGCAGCCGAAAGACCGATGTCCTCGTAGTTTGGCACCTCAATATCCAAAGGCGGCTCGGGCTCTGTCTCGGATTCCGTGATCGGCTCGGTAGAGGGCTCTGTGTTACTTACCTCGGGAGCAGTCGTGCCGAGGGTGTCGGTCGGGTCTTGGGTGCTGCCCGGATTGCAGGCAACCAGGGGCAAAAGCATCAGCATAGCCAGTATGCCGCAGAATATTTTTGTTTTCATGCTTGCGTACGCTCAAAGGCTTTGAGCAACCTCCTGTTGGATTGATGGGTGACTTTTGAAAGTCTATGATTATATCATACTATCAGAACTACCTTCTGTCAAGAGAAGATAGTTGGGAAAAACGGTAAAACAGGAGGAAAAGGTCACCTTGCCGGCAAGTGTTGCCCGAACGGTGACGGTTTAAGCGTAACGGTTAGCCGAACGGGAGCCGAACCGAATTGCCCGCCAGCGATGCATTTTCGCATCTTTCGGCGCGCTTTCGCTTGCAAGATTTGTATCTTGCTGCGCAAAATCACACCAAAATCTATCAAAAATGCATTCGCCGGCGGGTGCTATGCAGTTTTGACATAGCAGATTTTTTTGAGCCCAAAAGCTTTTCCCGCAGGGCATATAGACAATATGTCCAAGGGAAAAGATGAAGGGATCGGACAAATCTGCACGTCAAAACCAATTTGGTTCGACTCCCGTTCGGCTATCTGCCTTGACATTTATCCCCGATTGTGCTATACTGCAATTACCGTAAAGCTGATTTTCGGAGGTGCGTGTGTTTTATCTGAATATTCCTTTTCACGGCACAGAGAGTCGTTTGCCTCAAGCATTTGAGAGCTTGGAGGATGCCAAAACAGCGGCGGAGGATAAGCGCGTGTACGGCTATGCCGTTTGCGACGCGGACGGCAATTTCGTCTGGTCTCCCGCAGGCTCTGCGGTGGCCTCACATATTCTGTATCACGCTAAGGACGTGGCCGATTATATGCGCGAGCACGGCTACAAATACGGCGACGCCGACCAAAATCCCGCGCTGGATAAATATTCCGAAAATCCCGAAAAGATCGTATCCTGCGACCGTTTTTGCGGTTGGGTGCTTTACGAGGCGGGATATACCGAGCATCAGCCGTCCCGCAAGGGATTGCCTTTGTATTTTTCTCCCAATTTAGAGGAGTTTTTGGTGGCGAGCGGCTTTGCGCGCATTGACGACGCAGCAAAGGTGCGCCCGGGTGACCTGATCTTTGAGGGGGATTCCCACCACATGCCGCCCGCGCTGCCCGAGCCGTATCGCGGCTATCCGCGCCACGTGTTTATCAACGCAGGCCCTGCCGAGGACGGGCTGTTTTACCGCTATGATTCGGGTTCGGATCAAAGAATTCAGTTGGTGCAGCCTATGATCGAGCGACTTTCCAAGCCGGAGCAGGGGAGACATTTTCGATTTGCCTACCGTGCACCCGAGAGGTAATGAGAAGACAAAACAAAAAAACAGCCCGATTGGGCTGCGGAATAAGCGGGAAAAGCGCAATACCCCTCGTGTCATCCTGAGCGGAGAAAACATCCCGTGTGGATGTTTTCGTAGTCGAACTTTCAAAAATCTGCAACGAATTGCTGATTTTTGAAAGTCAAAACGCTTGCAGCGTTTTGAGGATCTACGAGGGGAGTGTATATTGCCCGTAAATCCCGACACTGCGTGTCGCGCTCCGCGTTCGACTCCACTTCGTTCCGCTCAGGATGACACGGGCAGGGCTGCGCATCATAATAAACGAAAGCAGAAGCCTTCATCAAAGACTTCTGCTTTTTCGTTATTTTC